>NZ_JBOBDM010000026.1:0-78484 GCF_050586605.1 Pseudomonas sp. ES1
CAGCGGTTCAAAGCTCGGTATTGCGGGTTTCTTTCAGGCACAACACGGCAATCAGGCTGATCACCGCCGCCGCCGACACATACCCACCCACCCAGCTCAAGCCCCCCATGCTCACCAGCTTCTGGGCAAAGAACGGTGCCGCCGAGGCGCCGACGATGCCGCCCAGGTTGTAGGCCGCCGAGGCGCCGGTGTAGCGCACGTGGGTCGGGAACAGCTCTGGCAGCAAGGCGCCCATCGGCGCGAAGGTCACCCCCATCAGGAACAGCTCGATGCTCAGGAACAGTGCCACGCCCGTGGTCGAGCCCGAGGTGAGCAGCGGCTCCATGGCGAAGCCCGAGGCGATGGCCAGCAGCGCACCCACGATCAATACCGGCTTGCGCCCGTAGCGGTCGCTGAGCCAGGCCGACAGTGGCGTGGCCAGGGCCATGAACACCACGGCGAAGCACAGCAGGCCGAGGAAGGTCTCGCGGCTGTAGCCCAGCGTCGACACGCCGTAGCTCAGCGAGAACACCGTGGAGATGTAGAACAGCGCGTAGCACACCACCATCGCCGCTGCGCCCAGCAGGGTCGGCAGCCAGTACTGGGCGAACAGCTCGACCACCGGCATCTTGACCCGCTCCTGGCGCGCCACGGCCTTGGCGAATACCGGGCTTTCCTCGAGTTTCAGGCGCACGTACAGGCCGACCAGCACCAGCGCGGCGCTGAGCAGGAACGGAATGCGCCAGCCCCAGTCGCGGAACTGCTCGTCGCTGAGCACCAGGGCCAGGGTGAGGAACAGGCCGTTGGCGGCCAAAAAGCCGATCGAGGGGCCCAGTTGCGGGAACATGCCGAACCAGGCGCGCTTGCCTTCGGGGGCGTTCTCGGTGGCCAGCAGCGCCGCGCCACCCCATTCACCGCCAAGGCCCAGACCTTGGCCGAAGCGCAGGATGCAGAGCAGGACCGGCGCCCATACGCCGATGCTGTCATAACCCGGCAGCACGCCAATCAGCGTGGTCGAAACCCCCATCAGCAGCAGCGAAGCGACCAGGGTCGACTTGCGCCCGATACGGTCGCCGAAGTGACCGAACAGCGCCGAGCCCAGTGGCCGGGCGAGGAACGCGATGCCGAAGGTAAGGAAGGCCGCGAGCATCTGCGCGGTGCCCGACCCGGACGGGAAGAACACCGGCCCGATCACCAGGGCGGCGGCGGTGGCGTAGACGTAGAAATCGTAGAACTCGATGGCAGTGCCGATGAAGCTGGCGGTGGCCACCCGCGCTGGCGAGTTGACCGGGGCCGCCGAGGCAGGTTCGGCGTAGGTGCTGCTGGTAGTCATGCGTAGGTCCCTGACAGTCGATGCTCCATGGGGCACGGCCCATGTGGCAGGCACACGGGAGCCGGAGCGTATTGTTATGAGTCGCGTGACTGACGATAGCCCAGGGGGTAGGGAGGGTCGGGCGCTGTTCGGGGTGGTGACGCAGGGCCGTGGGGCGTGTCAGTGATGCGGACTGGCCGTGGGGCGCCGGGTGCGGGTAGCAGGCGGGACGGCAGGGCTGGGTAAGCGTTGGCCGAGTATAACTATCGGGTCAGGGTCCAGACCAGCACCTTGCTGGCGCAATTGTCCTCGGTTTCGAGGATTTCCAGGCGATAACGGCCGATCTTCAGGCATACCGCCGTTGCCGGGATGCTTTCCAGCGCCTCGGTGACCAGGCCGTTGAGGGTTTTCGGCCCGCCATCACAGGGCAGGTGCCAGCCGAGGGTGCGGTTGATCTCACGCAGCGAGGCGGTGCCCTCGATGATGAAGCGGCCATCGCTCTGCGGGTGCACGTGCGGGTTGTCGAGGCTGTGTTCGTCTTCGAATTCGCCGACGATCTCTTCGAGGATGTCTTCGAGGGTGACGATGCCCAGCACTTCGCCGTATTCGTCCACCACCACGCCCATGCGCCGCTGTTGCTTGTGGAAGTTCAGCAACTGCATCTGCAGAGGCGTGCTTTCGGGGACGAAGTAGGGCTCGTAGCAGGCGGCCTGGAGCTTTTCGAAGGTGAGTTCGGCGCGCGGCAGCAGGTGGCTGATCAGTTTGGTGTTGAGTACCGCTTCCACCTGGTTGATGTCGTTGTGATAGACCGGCAGGCGGGTGTGGCGGCTGACGATCAGTTGCTCGACGATACGCTCGATGGGGTCGTCGAGGTTGATGCCGTCGACTTCGTTGCGCGGTACCAGGATGTCGTTGACGGTGATCTTGTCCAGGGCCTGCAAGCCCGCCAGCAAGCCATTGTGGGACGGGTCATGCTGCTCGTCGTCATCGAAGTCGTCTTCCTGCGGGTGCAGCGCCACCGCCATGGGCTGCACGCGGAACGGGCGCAGGATCAACCGGGCGCAGCCATCGAGCAGGCAGGCCAAGGGTTGCAGTGCGGCCAGCGGGACCTTGAGCAGGCTGGCGCCCAGGCTGATGAATGCTTGCGGATTGCGTCGGGCCAGGCGTCGCGGCAGGTACTCGGCGAGCACCAGCAAGGCTGCGGTGGCGGCCAGCCCGGCCAGCCAGAAACCGTGTTCGCCGCTGTAGCGCTGGCCGATCAGGCAGGCCAGGCCCAGCACCAGCAGCTTGCCGAGGCTGGCGCAGAGCACCAGGGCCTGGGCGGGCAGGGTCGGGTCGGCGTGGCCGTTCTGTTGCTGGCGAGCGCAGTCCACGGCGGTGAACAGCGCTGACCACAGCAGGGCCAGTACCAGTGTGCCGAGCAGCGGGGCGTACGGCAGGGTATCCATGGGCGGCCGTCAGATATGCAAGATGAATTCGCGGACCAGCTTGCTGCCGAAATAGGCCAGCATCAGCAGGCAGAAACCGGCGAGGGTCCAGCGGATCGCCTTGTGGCCACGCCAGCCCAGGCGGGTGCGGCCCCACAGCAACACACTGAACACGATCCACGCCACGCAGGCCAGCAGGGTCTTGTGCACCAGGTGCTGGGCAAACAGGTTGTCGAGGAACAGCCAGCCGGAGATCAGCGACAGCGACAGCAGCCCCCAACCGGCCCAGAGGAAGCCGAACAGCAGGCTTTCCATGGTCTGCAGCGGCGGGAAGTTGCGGATCAGCCCGGACGGGTGCTTGTGCTTGAGCTGGTGGTCCTGCAGCAACAGCAGCAGGGCCTGGAACACGGCGATGGTGAACAGGCCATAGGCGAGGATCGACAGCAGAATGTGCGCGAGGATGCCCGGCTCTTCATTGATCAGCGGCACCGTGCCGGGCGGGGCGAATTGCGCCAGCAACGCTGTTACCGCACCCAGCGGGAACAGCAGCACCAGCAGGTTTTCCACTGGAATGCTCAGGCAGGCGATCAGCGTCAGGCCGATCACCGCCACGGCGATCAGGCTGGCGGCGCTGAAGAAATCCAGGCTCAGGCCCAGCGGGGTGATCAGCTGGAAGAACAGCGCGCCGCCCTGGGCGAGCACCGCCAGTGCGCCGAGCAGGCCGAGCAGCCGCTTGTCGGCGCGGGCGCCACGGGCCAGGCCGGTAGCCTGGTAGACGGTCGCGGCCACATAAAGGAAGGCGGCGATCAGGTTGGGGATGAGGCTGGGTGAAGAGAGCATAAGTCCTGGCAGGCAAGCCTTAAAGGGACGGAGTTTGGCATAGAACGCGGTGGGCAAGGAAGACTGCTGCACTGCGCCGGCCATTTCGCGGGTAAACCCGCTCCCACAAGGGTTGCGCTGAACCTGTGGGAGTGGCGGTTCGCCGCTGCGATTTACCCGCGAAGGCGACATCCAGGCCACCGAATATCCAGCGCCTCTGCACCGAGGTGTGCGCCAGCGCCGCTCTTCGCTATAATCGCCGCCTTGTTGTGCCCAGCGCGTGTGCATTTCCACCTGGGCGCCTGAAAAACCTTGGCTTCACTGGGCCTGAAAGGATCACCATGTTCGAAAACCTGACCGACCGCCTGTCACAGACGCTGCGCCATGTCACCGGCAAGGCCAAGCTGACCGAAGACAACATCAAGGACACGCTGCGCGAAGTGCGCATGGCCCTGCTCGAGGCCGACGTTGCCCTGCCGGTGGTCAAGGATTTCGTCAACAGCATCAAGGAGCGCGCGGTCGGCACCGAAGTGTCGCGCAGCCTCACCCCGGGCCAGGCCTTCGTCAAGATCGTCCAGGCCGAGCTGGAGCGCCTGATGGGCGCGGCCAACGAAGAGCTGACGCTCAATGCCGCACCGCCCGCCGTCGTACTGATGGCTGGCCTGCAGGGTGCCGGTAAGACCACCACCGCCGGCAAGCTGGCGCGCCACCTGAAAGAGCGCAAGAAGAAAAGCGTGATGGTGGTGTCCGCCGACGTTTATCGCCCGGCGGCGATCAAGCAGCTGGAAACCCTGGCCAACGACATCGGCGTGACCTTCTTCCCGTCCGACATCAGCCAGAAGCCGGTGGACATCGCGCAAGCGGCGATCCGTGAAGCCAAGCTCAAGTTCATCGATGTGGTGATCGTCGACACCGCCGGCCGCCTGCACGTCGACGCCGACATGATGGACGAGATCAAGGCGCTGCACGCGGCGGTCAAGCCGATCGAAACGCTGTTCGTGGTCGATGCCATGACCGGCCAGGATGCCGCCAATACCGCCAAGGCCTTCGGCGACGCACTGCCGCTGACCGGTGTGATCCTGACCAAGGTCGACGGTGATGCCCGTGGCGGTGCCGCACTGTCGGTGCGCGCCATCACCGGCAAGCCGATCAAGTTCATCGGTATGGGCGAGAAGACCGAAGCCCTCGAGCCGTTCCACCCCGACCGGATCGCCTCGCGCATCCTCGGCATGGGTGATGTGCTCAGCCTGATCGAGCAGGCCGAGCAGACCATCGACAAGGCCAAGGCCGACAAGCTGGCCAAGAAGCTGAAGAAGGGCAAGGGCTTCGACCTCGAAGACTTCCGTGATCAGCTGCAGCAGATGAAGAACATGGGCGGCCTCGGCGGGCTGATGGACAAACTGCCGAACATGGGTGGCGTCAACCTGTCGCAGATGGGCAACGCCCAGGGCGCGGCCGAGAAGCAGTTCAAGCAGATGGAGGCGATCATCAACTCCATGACCCCGGCCGAGCGTCGCGACCCTGACCTGATCAGCGGTTCGCGCAAGCGCCGCATCGCCCTGGGTTCCGGTACCCAGGTGCAGGACATCGGCCGGCTGATCAAGCAGCACAAGCAGATGCAGAAGATGATGAAGAAATTCTCCGCCAAGGGCGGCATGGCCAAGATGATGCGCGGTCTTGGCGGCATGCTGCCGGGCGGCGGCATGCCCAAGATGTAATCGAATCTGGGTGGCTGCCTTCATAAGAAGGTGGCCACCCAACCCCCGCTTCGGCGGGAATAGTGCCGCAAAACAGCGGCTTAACCGGCAGATCTGAACGGTGGGTCAATCGCTCGCCGAAAAAGGCATTTGCAAATGTCCGTGTATTCCCCGAGAATATGCGGCCTTTTGGGCACCCGTGTGCCCATTGGGCATTCAGTTTTGCAGCACCGACTATAGGAACGATGTTCACATGGTAACCATCCGTCTTGCCCGTGGCGGCTCGAAAAAGCGCCCTTTCTACCACCTGACCGTGACCAACTCGCGTAACGCCCGTGACGGCCGTTTCGTTGAGCGCGTTGGCTTCTTCAACCCGATCGCATCGGGCGCCGAAGTCAAGCTGTCGGTCAACCAAGAGCGCGTCACCT
Organism: Pseudomonas sp. ES1; assembly: GCF_050586605.1. Taxonomy (NCBI): domain Bacteria; kingdom Pseudomonadati; phylum Pseudomonadota; class Gammaproteobacteria; order Pseudomonadales; family Pseudomonadaceae; genus Pseudomonas; species Pseudomonas sp. ES1. The sequence continues at coordinate 5,663 of NZ_JBOBDM010000026.1, forward strand.
ACTGGCTGAGCCAGGGCGCACAGCCGTCTGAGCGTGTTGCTCAGCTGCTGAAGGAAGCTGCCAAGGCTGCAGCCTGAGCAGTATGAACGCGACGCCAGAAAAGGCTGACGACCTCATCGTCGTTGGCAAGATTTTTTCGGTTCACGGCGTTCGCGGCGAGGTGAAGGTGTACTCCTTTACCGATCCGATTGAAAACCTGTTGGATTATCCGCGCTGGACGCTCAAGCACGAAGGCAAGGTAAAGCAGGTCGAGCTGGTCAGCGGTCGTGGCTCCCAAAAGGGCCTGGTCGTGAAATTGAAAGGCCTCGATGATCGTGATGAAGCCCGGCTTCTGAGCGGTTACGAAATCTGCATTGCGCGGAGCCTTTTGCCCAACCTGGCAGCCGACGAGTACTACTGGTACCAGTTGGAAGGCCTGAAGGTCATCAATCAGGACGAACAGCTGTTCGGCAGGATCGATCACCTGTTGGAGACCGGCGCGAACGATGTAATGGTGGTCAAGCCTTGCACAGGCAGCCTGGATGATCGCGAGCGACTGTTGCCCTATACGGAGCAATGCGTGCTGGCAATCGACCTTGAAGCTGGTGTGATGCGAGTCGAATGGGACGCGGACTTCTAAACGATGGGTAACCTTCGCGTAGACGTCATCACGTTGTTCCCCGAGATGTTCTCGGCCATCACTGAGTACGGCATTACCAGCCGTGCGGTGAAACAGGGGTTGCTGCAAGTGACCTGCTGGAACCCGCGGGACTACACCACTGATCGCCACCACACCGTGGATGATCGGCCGTTTGGCGGTGGTCCGGGCATGGTGATGAAAATCAAGCCTCTGGAAGACGCACTGGTCAACGCCAGGCAAGTCGCCGGAGCAACGGCAAAGGTGATCTACCTTTCGCCGCAAGGCCGCAAGCTGACTCAGCAAGCGGTCAAAGGCCTGGCCGAACAGGAATCTTTGATCCTGATCGCCGGTCGTTATGAAGGCATCGACGAGCGCTTTATCGAGGCTCATGTCGATGAGGAGTGGTCGATTGGCGACTATGTGCTTTCCGGTGGCGAGCTGCCGGCCATGGTACTGATCGATGCGGTTACGCGGCTGCTGCCCGGAGCTTTAGGGCATGTGGACTCGGCGGAGGAAGATTCTTTCACCGACGGTCTGCTGGATTGCCCGCACTACACCCGACCTGAGGTGTATGCGGATCAGCGTGTACCCGACGTGTTGCTTAGTGGCAACCATGCACATATCCGGCGTTGGCGGATGAAGCAGTCCCTTGGTAGGACCTTCGAACGACGCGCCGATCTTCTGGAAAGTCGCTCGCTTTCTGGAGAAGAGAAGAAGCTGCTCGAGGAATATCTCCGCGAGCGGGACGATAGTTAAACGTATCGATGGTGGATCGCGTTATCCATCTTAGGAGCACAGCATGACCAACAAGATCATCCAGCAGCTCGAAGCCGAGCAGATGAGCAAAGAGATCCCGACCTTCGCACCAGGCGACACCATTGTCGTCCAGGTTAAAGTGAAGGAAGGCGACCGCTCGCGTCTGCAGGCGTTCGAAGGCGTCGTTATCGCCAAGCGTAACCGCGGTCTGAACAGCGCCTTCACCGTGCGCAAGATCTCCAGCGGCGTTGGCGTAGAGCGTACCTTCCAGACCTACAGCCCACAGATCGACAGCCTGGCCGTGAAACGTCGTGGTGACGTGCGTAAAGCCAAGCTGTACTACCTGCGCGACCTGTCCGGCAAAGCCGCTCGCATCAAGGAAAAACTGTCCTGAGTGCAGTTTGACCGGTGGCCTCGGCCATCTTGCGAGAGAAAAAGCAGCCTTCGGGCTGCTTTTTTGCTTTCTGTACCTTGCCTTAGCGATGTGACCCGAACATGACAACTCGAGACCAGGAAATCCAGCGCCGTACCGAACTGTCGGTGACCCGTGTGACCAAGGCGGTGTTCCCCAACACCACCAACCACCACAACACCCTGTTCGGCGGTACGGCCCTGGCGTGGATGGACGAAGTGTCGTTCATCGCCGCCACGCGTTTTTGCCGCCTGCCGCTGGTGACCGTGTCCACCGACCGCATCGACTTCAAGCACCCGATCCCGGCGGGCTCGATCGTCGAGCTGGTGGGTAGCGTGATCAAGGTCGGCAACACCAGCCTGCAAGTGCAGGTGGATGTGTTCGTCGAGAACATGTACCTCGATGGCCGCGAACGCGCGATCCATGGGGTGTTCAGCTTCGTCGCCATCGACGAGGACAAGCGCCCGGTGCCGGTGCTGCCGCAGGCCGGCTCCCACTAAACGGACTTGCACGGCCACTGTGGGAGCAACTGTCTTATGTTGTCAGTGCTGGCCTCATCGCTGGCAAGCCAGCTCCCACAGGTACGATGCTTGCCTCGAGGTTAGCGCGGTCCATGTGGGAGCGGGTTTACCCGCGAACACCGGCAGAGCCGGTGCCATCCACCGCGCCGCCTGCTTCGCGGGTAAACCCGCTCCCACACGAATTACGCTGCCCCTTCAGCCTGTGCTTTATTTTCAGGCTCTATCAGCGCCACCAGCGTCCAGCCCGGTTGCGGCTGCAGCGGGTGTTCCGGGGTGGCCACATGCACCCAGCCGTGGTTGTCACGGGCGAACATCAACGTCGCACGCTCACCGTGCAATTGCCGGTAGGCATCCCAGTTGAACGCCTCGGTCAGGGTCGTGCTGTACAGCTCTGCCCCCTGATTCAGCAGCGTGGCCAGCTGGTTGTAGGTCAGCGCGCTGGAGCCCAGTGGCTGGCCACGGTGCTCCTCGCTGGCCCGGTGCTTGTCGCTGCGCTGTTTCTCCAGGCCGCTGGCCAGCACGAACAGCCGGCCATGGCCGAAATCGTGGCGAAACCGGGCGCAGGCCAGGGCGTTGATTTCCCCGGCCGGTGACAGGCCGAGCAGATGACCCAGGCCCACCAGGTCCAAGTGGGCGTCGGCATGTTGCGAGGCCGGGTTGCCGAAGTAGGTGGGCAGGTTGTCCATGCGCGCGGCACGGATGTTCTCCCAGCTCGAATCGGTCAGCAGCACGCGGCAGCCAAGTTGCTGCAAGGCCTTGGCAATGGCCCGGGCAGGCGGGTTGGCGCCGACCATGAGAAAGCCGCTGGGGGCGGGCTCGGCGACCTTGAGCAGGCGCGCCAGAGGCCTGGCGGTAGCGCTCTGCAGGACCACGGTGCCGATGATCACGGCGAAGGTCAGTGGCACCAGCAGCAGCGCCCCCTCGTGGCCGGCCTCATGCAGGCGGATGGCGAAGATCGCCGATACCGCCGCCGCGACGATGCCGCGCGGGGCGATCCAGGCCAGCAGCGCACGTTCGCGCCAGCTCAAGGTGGAGCCCAGTGTCGAAATGAACACGTTCAGTGGCCGGGCCAGCAACTGGATCACCAGCAGCAGGGCGAGTACCGCAGGGCCCAAGCCGAGCATGGCATGCAGGTCCAGACGTGCGGCCAGGAGGATGAACAGGCCGGAGATCAGCAGCACGCTGAGGTTTTCCTTGAAGTGCAGGATCTGCCGCACATCCACCCCTGGCATGTTGGCCAGCCACATGCCCATCACCGTCACGGCCAGTAGCCCGGACTCGTGGACGATCTGGTTGGCGGCGATGAAGATGCCCAGCACCGCGGCCAGCGAGGCCAGGTTGTGCAGGTATTCCGGCAGCCACTGGGCGCGCATGATCTGCCCCAGCAACCAGCCCCCGGCGGCGCCCAGGGCGCCGCCGCAGAAGATCACCCCGGCGAAGGTGCCCAGGCTCTGGATCAGCCCGTCACCGTCGCTGCGGGCGATGATGAAGCTGTACACCACCACCGCCAGCAGCGCGCCGATCGGGTCGATGACGATGCCTTCCCAGCGCAGGATGTTGGCGATGGTCGCCTTGGGCCGCACCACGCGCAGCATGGGCACGATCACGGTGGGGCCAGTGACCAGCGTCAGGGTGCCGAACAGGATCGCCAGCGGCCAGTCGAAGCCCAGCAGCCAGTGGGTGGCCACGGCGATCACCAGCCAGGTGCTCAGGGCGCCGACCGTGACCAGGCGGTGGACCACGCTGCCGATCTCGCGCCATTGCGAGACATGCAGGGTCAGGCTGCCCTCGAACAGGATCAGGGCCACGGCCAGCGACACCAGCGGCATCAACAGCGGGCCGAACAGCGCTTGTGGCTGCAGCCAGCCCAGCACAGGCCCGGCGAGGATGCCGGACAGCAGCAGGAACAGGATCGCCGGCAGCTTCAGGCGCCAGGCCAGCCACTGGCAGGCGAGGGCGGCGGCGCCGATGCCACCGAAACTCAGAAGAATCTGCTGTTCGCTCATGCGGGCTCCCTATGCGTGCGCCGTTATGAAAGACTAAGCGCCATTTCGCCGTTTGCCACCGAGTCTTCATGCCCGCCCTCGACCACCCCCTGATTGACCAGTTTCTCGATGCCCTGTGGCTGGAAAAGGGGCTTTCCGACAATACCCGCGCCTCTTACCGCAGTGACCTGGCCTTGTTCAATGGCTGGTTGCAGGAGCACGGGGTGGCGCTGCCCGATGCCGGTCGCGAGCTGATCCTCGATCATCTCGCCTGGCGTTTCGACCAAGGCTACAAACCCCGCTCCACGGCGCGATTTCTTTCTGGCGTGCGGGGTTTCTTCCGCTACCTGCTGCGCGAGCGACTGATCGCCGTCGACCCGACCCTGCAGGTGGACATGCCGCAATTGGGGCGCCCGCTGCCAAAGTCGCTGTCGGAAGCCGACGTCGAGGCGCTGCTGCAGGCGCCGGACCTGGGCGAAGCTATCGGCCAACGTGACCGGGCCATGCTCGAAGTGCTGTACGCCTGCGGCCTGCGGGTGACCGAGCTGGTCAGCCTCACGCTCGACCAGGTCAACCTGCGCCAGGGTGTGCTGCGGGTGATGGGCAAGGGCAGCAAGGAGCGCCTGGTGCCGATGGGCGAAGAGGCGGTCGTATGGATCGAACGCTACCTGCGCGATGGCCGAGCCGAGCTGCTCAATGGTCGCCCCAGCGATGTGCTGTTCCCCAGCCTGCGCGGTGAGCAGATGACCCGCCAGACCTTCTGGCACCGTATCAAGCACCAGGCGCGGGTGGCCGGTATCGACAAGCCGCTGTCGCCCCATACCCTGCGCCACGCTTTCGCCACGCACCTGCTCAACCATGGTGCCGACCTGCGCGTTGTGCAAATGCTGCTGGGCCACAGCGACCTGTCCACCACGCAGATCTACACCCATGTGGCCAAGGCGCGGCTGCAGCAGTTGCACGCCCAGCACCATCCGCGTGGATGAATGATCTTCATGTTCCGCTTACCGGTGCCTGAGGAGCCTTTCTGCGCGGGCCTGTTGTGGTAGGCTTGGACGGTTTGTTGCACGGGCCGACCGTTCGCCACCTCTGAAGCGTAGGCGACGCCCCTCCGGCCCCGTCCGTCTTCAGGAGTACCCCCATGCGTGTCACCCGTATTTTTGCCGCCGCCGCCCTGGCGTTGGTCAGCACCTTTGCCGCCGCTGCCGCCACTGAACCTGCGGCCGGTGCCGAGCAGGCGATCCGCAAGTCGCTGCAGAACCTGGCCCTGGATGTGCCGGTCGAAAGCGTTGCCAGCAGCCCGCTCAACGGCCTGTACGAAGTGAAGCTGCAGGGCGGTCGTGTGCTGTACGCCAGCGCCGATGGCCAGTTCGTGATGCAGGGCTACCTGTACCAGATCCAGGACGGCAAGCCGGTCAACCTCACCGAGAAGACCGAGCGCCAAGGCATCGCCAAGCTGATCAACGGCATCCCGGCGGCAGAAATGGTCGTTTATCCGGCCAAGGGCGAGACCAAGTCGCACATCACCGTGTTCACCGACACCACCTGCCCGTACTGCCACAAGCTGCACGCCGAAGTGCCGGAGCTCAACCGCCGCGGTATCGAAGTGCGCTACGTCGCCTTCCCGCGCCAGGGCCTGGGCTCGCCGGGTGACGAACAGCTGCAGGCGGTGTGGTGCTCCAGCGACCGCCGCGCGGCGATGGACAAGATGGTCGACGGTAAAGAGATCAAGGCCGCCAAGTGCGCCAACCCGGTCGGCAAGCAGTTCCAGCTCGGTCAATCAATTGGTGTAAATGGCACGCCGGCAATCGTTCTAGAGAGTGGCCAGGTGATTCCGGGCTATCAGCCGGCGCCGCAAGTGGCCAAGCTGGCCCTGGCAGAGCGCAAGTAATCAATTCAATACGCCATCGTCATGGGGTGATGGCATGTTTCACGGTCGGCGCAAGTGCCGGCCGTTCAATGGGGAGTTCACAGTGAAACCGGTCAAAGTAGGCATCTGTGGGTTAGGGACCGTCGGTGGCGGAACCTTCAACGTACTTCAGCGCAACGCCGAGGAGATTGCCCGCCGTGCCGGGCGCGGTATTGAAGTGGCACAGATTGCCATGCGCTCGCCCAACCCGAACTGCCAGATTACCGGTACCCCCATTACCGCTGATGTGTTCGACGTGGCGAGCAACCCCGAAATCGATATCGTCATCGAGCTGATCGGTGGCTATACCATCGCCCGCGACCTGGTGCTCAAGGCCATCGAAAACGGCAAGCACGTGGTCACCGCCAACAAGGCGCTGATTGCCGTGCACGGCAACGAGATCTTCGCCAAGGCCCGCGAGAAGGGCGTCATCGTCGCCTTCGAAGCCGCCGTCGCCGGTGGCATCCCGGTGATCAAGGCGATCCGTGAAGGCCTGTCGGCCAACCGCATCAACTGGCTGGCCGGGATCATCAACGGCACCGGCAACTTCATCCTCACCGAAATGCGCGAAAAAGGCCGTGCCTTCCCCGACGTGCTGGCCGAAGCCCAGGCGCTGGGCTATGCCGAGGCCGACCCGACCTTCGACGTCGAGGGCATCGACGCCGCGCACAAGCTGACCATCCTGGCGTCCATCGCTTTCGGCATCCCGCTGCAGTTCGACAAGGCCTACACCGAAGGCATCACCCAGCTGACCACTGCCGACGTGAACTACGCCGAAGCCCTGGGCTACCGCATCAAGCACCTGGGTGTGGCCCGTCGCACCGCCGAAGGCATCGAGCTGCGCGTCCACCCGACCTTGATCCCCAGCGACCGCCTGATCGCCAACGTCAATGGTGTGATGAACGCGGTGATGGTCAACGGTGATGCTGCCGGTTCCACCCTGTACTACGGCGCCGGCGCCGGCATGGAGCCAACCGCCTCGTCGGTGATCGCCGACCTGGTCGACGTGGTCCGCGCCATGACCAGCGACCCGGAGAACCGTGTGCCGCACCTGGCCTTCCAGCCGGACTCGCTGTCGGCCCACCCGATTCTGCCGATCGAAGCCTGCGAAAGCGCCTACTACCTGCGCATCCAGGCCAAGGACCATCCGGGTGTGCTCGCGCAGGTCGCCAGCATCCTCTCGGAGCGCGGCATCAACATCGAGTCGATCATGCAGAAGGAAGCCGAGGAGCAGGACGGCCTGGTACCGATGATCCTGGTTACCCACGGCGTGGTCGAGCAGCGCATCAATGATGCCATCGTCGCCCTGGAATCCCTGCAGGACGTGGTTGGCCCGGTTGTGCGCATCCGCGTCGAACAGCTCAACTAAGCGGCAAGCTTCAAGCTGCAAGCTGCAAGTAAAGGCAGTGCGGTGTTGAGGCTTGAATAGAATACATTCGTGGCAAGGTGAGACGCAGAGCACGAGAGCAACGCCAATCGGCTTTAACTTGTAGCTTGCAGCTCGAAGCTTGCTGCTCAAACCAAAGGTTTGTACCCATGCGCTATATCAGTACCCGCGGCCAGGCTCCGGCCCTGAACTTCGAAGACGTGCTGCTCGCCGGCCTGGCCAGTGACGGTGGCCTGTACGTCCCTGAGAACCTGCCACGCTTCACCCAGGAAGAGATCGCTTCCTGGGCCGGCCTGCCGTACCACGAGCTGGCGTTCCGGGTGATGCGCCCGTTCGTCGCCGGCAGCATCGCCGACGCCGACTTCAAGAAGATCCTCGAAGAAACCTACGGCGCCTTCGCCCATGCCGCCGTCGCGCCGCTGCGCCAGCTCAACGGCAACGAGTGGGTGATGGAGCTGTTCCACGGCCCGACCCTGGCGTTCAAGGACTTTGCCCTGCAGCTGCTCGGCCGTTTGCTCGACCACCTGCTGGTCAAGCGTGGCGAGCGCGTGGTGATCGTTGGCGCCACTAGCGGTGACACCGGTTCCGCCGCCATCGAAGGCTGCCGCCGTTGCGACAACGTCGATATCTTCATCTTGCACCCGCACCAGCGTGTGTCGGAAGTGCAGCGCCGTCAGATGACCACCATCCTCGGCGACAACATCCACAACATCGCCATCGAGGGCAACTTCGACGACTGCCAGGAGATGGTCAAGGCCAGCTTCGCCGACCAGTCGTTCCTCAAGGGCACCCGCCTGGTGGCGGTCAACTCGATCAACTGGGCGCGGATCATGGCCCAGATCGTCTACTACTTCCACGCCGCCCTGCAGCTCGGCGGCCCGGCGCGTTCGGTGGCGTTCTCGGTGCCGACCGGCAACTTCGGCGACATCTTCGCCGGTTACCTGGCCCGCAACATGGGCCTGCCGATCAGCCAGCTGGTGGTCGCGACCAACCGCAACGACATCCTGCACCGCTTCATGAGCGGCAACCAGTACGTCAAGGAAACCCTGCACGCGACCCTGTCGCCGTCGATGGACATCATGGTCTCGTCGAACTTCGAGCGCCTGCTGTTCGACCTGCACGGCCGCAACGGTGCCGCCATCGCCGAGTTGATGGACACCTTCAAGCAGGGTGGCGGCTTCAGCGTCGACCAGGACCGCTGGACCGAAGCGCGCAAGCTGTTCGATTCGCTGGCGGTGACCGACGAGCAGACCTGCGAGACCATCGCCGAAGTCTTCGCCAGCACCGGTGAGGTGCTTGACCCGCACACCGCGATCGGCGTCAAGGCCGCCCGCGAATGCCGTCGCAGCCTGGACACGCCAATGGTGGTGCTGGGTACCGCGCACCCGGTCAAGTTCCCGGACGCGGTCGAGAAGGCTGGCGTCGGCAAGGCCCTGGAGCTGCCGGCCCACCTCAGCGACCTGTTCAGCCGCGAAGAGCGCTGCACGGTGCTGGCCAACGACCTGAAGGCCGTACAGACCTTCGTCAGCCAGCATGGGAATCGCGGCAAGCCGCTGTAAGCCTGGCTGCAACTGAAAAAAGCCCGTCCTCGGACGGGCTTTTTTGTGGGCGCTGGTTCTTGGCTGTTTTCGTTGCATTGCTTCAAGTTATTCGTGTTTCGGTGACATGCCGGGCGCCCTGAGCAAAGTTGCCAGGCAAGCTTCTCGGTTTATTTGGGTGTTATCTGCAATTCTTAGAGTGCGTAGGAACTTGCCGAAAGCTTTGTGGGCTGAGCGAAAATGGCGTGAATGAGGTTCTTTCGGTGATGAGTTCAGTGCAATTTGGCCGCTTGTAGAACGGGTTTTCGCCCGATGGCTGCAGCAAGCGGTCACGGATCATGGAGAGATACACCCGGCTTGCCCGGGTCTTGTGCCGGAGTACAGGCAATGAGCCAACGCTTGCTGCAGCTCGATCATGTCTCGTTCAGCCTGCCCGATGGGCGGGTGCTGCTCGACGACCTGAATTACACCTTCAGTGCGAGGGTCACCGGCATCGTCGGGGCCAATGGCACCGGCAAGTCCCTGCTCGGGCGACTGCTCGCCGGGCAACTGCGCCCGAGCAGTGGCGCTTTGCGCCGCGAGGGGCAGGTGCAGGTGGTAGGTCAGTTGCTGGAACCCGAGCACTTGCCCAGCGTGGCGGACCTGGCCGGGGTCGCTCCTGTTCTGCAAGCGCTGGAGCGAATTGCCCAGGGCAGCGTCGACGAGGAAGACTTCACCCGGGTAGCGGACCAATGGGACTGCGCCGCGCGCCTGCAGGTGGAGCTCGAGCAGATTGGCCTGGGGCATCTGGATGCCAGCTCGGGCACCGCCACGCTCAGTGGTGGCGAGCGCCAGCGCGTGGCGCTGATGGGCGCGTGGCTGTCGAGGGCCGATTGGCTGATTCTCGACGAGCCGAGCAACCATCTCGATCGTGAGCAGCGGCGCAAGCTTGCCCAACAGATCGAACGCTGGCCCAACGGCCTGGTCGTGATCAGCCACGACCGCGACCTGTTGCAGCAGGTGGATGAAATCGTCGAACTGACGCCCATGGGGCTGACCGTCTATGGCGGCAATTACAGCCACTACGCCGCCGTGCGCGAGCAGGAACAACAGTCCTTCCAGGCAGCCTTGCGCAGCGAGCGGGCCCAGGCCAGGCGTGAGCAGCGTGACATGGCCACGCAAATGGAGCGCCAGCAGCGCCGCAGCTCCCGAGGCGAGCGCCAGGGCCGCGAAGGCAACCAGGCTAAGTTGATCACCGGTGCGCAGAAGGAGCGCAGCGAAAACAGCCTGGGCAAGCTGCGGCTGAACCAGCAACTGGCCCGCGAGCAGCAACAGCTACGTATCGACGAGGCACGAGCGCGCTGCGCGCCCGAGATCCAGCGGATGATGCTGTCGCCGGAAAGCGTGGTGCCCAATGGCAAGGTGATCGTGCAGCTGGAAGATGTACTGTTGCCCTATGGGCATGCGGCGCCCGTGAACCTGACGCTCACCGGCCCGGTGCGCCTGGCGGTCCAGGGTGCCAACGGTTCGGGCAAGTCAACGTTGCTGCGGGTGATCGCCGGGCAGTTGCCGGCGCGCTCGGGCCAGGTCATGCGCAGTTGCCATATGGGCTGGCTCGACCAGCACGCGGGACTGCAGTACCCGTTGCGCACACCGGTGCAGTGGTTGCACGACAGCAATCCGGAGCTGCCCGAGGCGCAGGCGCGCACCCGCCTGGCACAGCTGGGCATCGATGCCGACCGTGTGTCGCTGCAGACCTGCCAGCTCAGTGGCGGCGAGCGGCTGAAGATCGCATTGGCTGCGTTGCTGTATGCCCGTCAGGCGCCGCAGTTGTTGTTGCTGGACGAGCCGGACAACCACCTGGACCTGCCCAGCAAGATCGCCCTGGAACAGATGCTCGATCAGTACCAGGGGGCCTTGGTGGTGGTCTCCCATGACTCGGCATTGCTCGAGCGCATTCGACTGGACAGCGTCTATAACGTGACGGATTGAGCGTCAACTGCCCTCCGGCGCATGGCCAGCACGGTAACCGCGGCAAGCCTCTGTAAGCCTGGCTGCAACTGAGAAAGCCCGTCCTCGGACGGGCTTTTTTGTGGGTGCGATTTTTTTGCGTTTTTTCTCCGGGCTTTTCAGAATTTTCCTGTTTGGCGTTGTCGAAGTGCCTACTAAAGTGCGGGTCATCGAACCGCCAGAGCGCCTCGTCGAGGGAAACGTCCATGCATCAATTTCAGGTTCTTATCCACCAGCCCCGTCCTTTCCACCAGATTGTTCTGCACCAGGCATTCAATGCCCAGGGCGTCTACAGCGTGCGGTTGACCGAGGACATGCCGGGTACCCTGGCCTGCCTGAACCAGGAGCGGCCAGTGGATGTGCTGGTGCTCGATCACGACATGCCGATCAGCAGTGCGCAGTCGCTGTTCCGCCACCTGGCGACTGAAGGGGCGGCACAGGCGCTGTTGTTCGTCGGGCAAGGCAAAGGCAATGGCCCGGATCTGGCCCGGGAAGCCCGCAAGCTGGGGTTGTGGGTGCTGGACGAGCTGGCATGGCCGATGTCCACCGTAGCGTTGGGCAAGGCACTTGGGCGTCTGCCGGCACCGATTGGCTAACTGGACGGCTAGGGCATTCAAACTGTCATCTTGCCCGCGCATGCTCGCTGCAAGGGCCGGCACTCGAGAACTTTGCGCCAGGCCTGACGGTCAGTTCCTCCAAGCCCATAAGCCAGCGAGTGATACGGATGGAAAGAGTCTGCAGCCTGCTCAACGATGCCCTGACCCCCTACCTGGCCGCACTTGGCGCCGTCGACGCCAGCGGTAATCGCCAACTGACCCTCTACGACCCACGTGGTGGCGTGACCTTGCAGCGCCAGGTGGCTGAGCGCCAGCTGCAGGAGCAGCAGTTGCTGATCGACCTGGTCGATGGCCTGCACCGTGACCTGCAGATTGCCGAGGGCCGCCTGCAGCCCTGTGTGATCGCCGCGTTGCAACATCAACGCCCCAGCCAGGGAACCTTTGCCTGACAGCCGTATCAGATTCATCAACGCCAGTTTGACGGTGCTTAGCTCCGGTAGTGTCAGGCTGTCGCGGGAAGCCCGCATTGGCTTTCGCTTGACCCCGGTCGTCTTCCCCAGCGGCCGGGGTTTCTTTTTGCCCGCTTCAAGGCTGCGCTGCCGAGGCGCCGTTGCTGTCGTCGAAGAAGTGACGCGCCTGTTGCAGGTAGTCCTCGCGCAGCTCCGGGTCCAGCCAGCGGGCATACAGGGCGGGCAGGGTGTCGCGGCGCAGGGCCGGCAGCAGCTGGTCGATGTGGGCGATGGCTTCGCGCCCTTGCGGTGTGTCCGAGCAACCCACATGCAGGAACTGGTAGTGGTTTACACCGCTGATGGGATAGAAGCGGTAGTCGTCCAGTGAGCCACCTTGCTGCTCGATCAGGTAGCGCGCCTCTGGCCAGTAGCTGAGCACCAGCTGCAGGCGGCCCAGTTGCTGCATCTGCAGCAGGCTGGCGGTCGCATCGTTGCCGAAGTGGCGGCTGAAGGCGCTGTCGGGCAACTGGCGGAGGATTTCGTCGACCTGCGTGCTGTAGCTGCGCTCGGCGACGATGCCCAGTTTGAGCCGGGTCTTGTCGAGCAAGGCTTTGAGCTCGACCTGCTGGCCGTCGAGGAAGGGTTCCAGCAATGCCTGGTCCTGCTTGCGCACCACCAGTCCGGTGCTCAGCACCCCCAGCGAAGGCTTGGAGAAATGCACGTACTTGGCGCGCTCGGGTGTCCAGAGCAGGGTCGGGTCGCAGGTGAAACTCGGTTCCATGAGCATCTGGATGCCCCGGGCGCGATTGACCCGCACGATGCTGTGGTCGTACTCGGGCATCTGCGCGATCAGCTTCGGCAGCATCAGGTCCATTACGCCCTGGCCCTTCTCGGCACCTTCGAAAATGGTGAACGGCGGCAGGTCGCGGACCAGCCAGAACAGGCGCTCCTTGGCGTGCGCCAACGGCATCGCCAGCAGCAGGCAGAGGATGACGGGCAGGCGCGCAAGGCACCTGCACCAGGCTGTCGCGCGAGTCAGACCGTGCCCGCCTGGCGCAGGCCGGCGATGGCGGCCGCGTCGTAGCCCAGGCTGGCCAGCACGCTGTCGGTGTGCTCACCCAGGGCCGGGCCTACCCATTCGGTAGAGCCTGGGGTATCGGAGAGCTTGGGTACGATGCCGGGCATCTTGAACGGCTTGCCGTCCGGCAACTTGGCCTGGAGGAACATCTCGCGGGCAAGGTACTGCGGGTCGCTGAACATGTCCTCGGCCGAAAAGATCCGGCTGGCCGGCACTTCGGCGTCATTGAGTACCTGCATGACGCTGTCGAGCGGCAGGCCGTTGGCCCAGCGGTCGATCACCCCGTACAGCTCGTCGCGGCGTGCGTCGCGGCCATCATTGCTGGCCAATGCCGCATCGTTTGCCAGGTCGTCGCGGCCGATGGCCTGCATGAAGCGCTTGAAGATCGCGTCGCCATTGGCGCCGATCTGCACATGGCGGCCGTCGGCGGTGGTATGGATGGAGGAGGGGGTGATGCCGGGCATGATGTTGCCGGTGCGCTCGCGGATGAAACCGAACACGTCGAACTCCGGGACCATGCTCTCCATCATGGCGAAGATCGCCTCGTACAGCGCCACGTCCACCACCTGGCCCTGGCCGCCGTTCACCTCGCAGTGACGCAGGGCCATCAGCGCGCCGATCACGCCCCACAGGGCGGCGATCGAATCACCGATGGAGATCCCCGTGCGCACTGGCGGGCGGTCCTCGAAACCGGTGATGTAGCGCAGCCCACCCATCGACTCGCCCACCGCGCCAAAGCCCGGCTGGTCCTTCATCGGGCCGGTCTGGCCGAAGCCCGACAGGCGCACCATCACCAGGCGCGGGTTCAGCGCGTGCAGCACATCCCAGCCCAGGCCGAGTTTTTCCAGCACGCCGGGGCGGAAATTCTCGATCAGGATGTCGGCCTCGGCCAGCAGGCGCTTGAGCACCTCGCGGCCTTCCGGGTGCTTGAGGTTGAGGGTCAGCGACTGCTTGTTGCGCGCCTGCACGAACCACCACAGCGACGTGCCTTCATACAGCTTGCGCCACTTGCGCAGCGGGTCGCCGCCGTCGGGCGACTCGACCTTGATCACCTCGGCACCGAACTCGGCGCAGATACGCGAGGCGAACGGGCCGGCGATCAGGGTGCCGAGTTCGATCACTTTCAGGCCGGCGAGGGGTTTGCTGGGCGTGGGCATGGGGCATCCGTGGCAGCTGGGCGTAAACGCAGGTTGTATCACAGCTCGGCAGTGGCAGGTACTGTCGCGGCGCACTCGCGATGCGCAAGGGCCTTCGTCTGCCAGATCGGTTAAACTGTGCGACTTTCTTTTCTACGAAGCCCCGCGCCCATGGCCCAGCCGTCCACCACCTACAAATTCGAACTGAATCTGACCGACCTTGACCGCGGCGTGTACGAGAGCGTCCGTCAGACCATCGCCCGTCACCCTTCGGAGACCGAGGAACGCATGGCCGTGCGCTTGCTGGCCTATGCCATCTGGTACAACGAGCAGCTGTCGTTTGGCCGTGGCCTGTCGGATGTCGACGAAGCCCCACTGTGGGAAAAGAGCCTGGACGACCGCATCCTGCACTGGATCGAAGTCGGCCAGCCGGATGCCGAGCGCCTGACCTGGTGCTCGCGCCGCACTGAACGCACCAGCCTGCTGGCCTACGGCAGCCTGCGGGTGTGGCGGACCAAGGTGGGTGATGCGGTCAAGGGCCTGAAGAATCTGAACATCGCCGCTGTGCCGCAAGAGGTGCTGGAGACCCTGGCCACCGACATGCCACGTACCATCAAGTGGGACGTGATGATCAGCGAAGGCACCATTTTCGTCACCGACGACCGCGGCCAGCACGAAGTGCAGCTGGAGTGGCTGCTTGGCGAGCGCGGCTGAGCCGCCCCTTAGACTGATTACCGAAGACCCCATGCGTATCGAACCCCGCCCCCTGCCGTCGACCCTGCCATTCCTGGGTAACCTGCCGCCCTTGCTGACTCGCCTGTACGCCGCCCGTGGCGTGCAGTCCGAAGCCGAGCTGGACAAAGGCCTGGCCCGGCTGCTGCCGTACCAGCAGCTCAAGGGCATCGAGGCGGCGGTGGACCTGCTGGTCGAAGCCCTCGATCAGCGCCAGCGCATCCTCATCGTTGGCGACTTCGACGCCGACGGAGCCACCGCCAGCACCGTCGGTGTGCTGGGGCTGCGCCTGCTGGGCGCTGCGCATGTTGATTACCTGGTGCCCAACCGGTTCGAATACGGCTACGGCCTGACCCCTGAGATCGTCGAAGTGGCGTTGCAGCGCCAGCCGCAACTGCTGATCACCGTGGACAACGGTATCTCCAGCGTCGAAGGCGTGGCGGCGGCCAAGGCGGCCGGGCTCAAGGTGCTGGTCACCGACCACCATCTGCCGGGCCAGCAGTTGCCGGAGGCTGACGCCATAGTCAACCCGAACCAGCCTGGCTGCGCGTTCCCGAGCAAGTCGTTGGCGGGCGTGGGGGTGATCTTCTACGTGCTGATGGCCCTGCGTGCGCGCTTGCGCAGTCTCGGCCGCTACGACAGCCAGCCGCAGCCGAACATCGGTGAACTGCTCGACCTGGTCGCGCTGGGCAGCGTCGCCGACGTGGTGCCGCTGGATGCCAATAACCGCATCCTGGTGCACCAGGGCCTGGAGCGCATCCGCGCTGGCCGCGCCCGCCCTGGGCTCAAGGCGATCCTCGAGGTAGCCCGCCGCGACCATCAGCGCATCACCTCCACCGACCTGGGTTTCATCCTCGGCCCACGGCTCAACGCCGCCGGGCGCCTGGACGACATGAGCCTGGGCATCGAGTGCCTGCTGTGCGATGACGCAGCGCTGGCATTGGACATGGCCCAGCAACTGGATGGCCTGAACCAGGACCGCAAGTCCATCGAGCAGGGCATGCAGCGCGAAGCCCTGGCGCAGCTCAAGGACCTGCCGGTCGAATCGATGCCCTATGGCCTGTGCCTGTTCGATGCCGATTGGCACCAAGGTGTGATCGGTATTCTGGCCTCGCGCCTGAAGGAGCGTTACCACCGCCCGACCATCGCTTTTGCCGATGCCGGGGAGGGCATGCTCAAGGGTTCTGCGCGTTCGGTGGCGGGGTTTCATATCCGTGATGCGCTGGATGCGGTGGCGGCGCGCCACCCGGCGTTGATCAGCAAGTTCGGCGGGCATGCCATGGCGGCGGGGTTGTCGTTGCCCGAGGCGAACTTCCCGGCGTTTGCCGAGGCGTTCGACGAGGAGGTTCGTCGGCAATTGCGGGAGGAGGACCTGACGGGGCGGTTGCTGTCGGATGGGAGCTTGGCGGTCGAGGAGTTTCATCTGGACCTGGCGCGGGCTTTGCGTAATGCCGGGCCTTGGGGGCAGCACTTTCCTGAGCCGTTGTTCCATGGGGTGTTTCAGCTGGTCGAACAGCGGGTTGTCGGTGAGCGGCATCTGAAGGTGGTGCTCAAGAGCGAGTGTGGTTCGGTGCGGTTGGATGGGATTGCCTTTGGGATTGATCGGGAGGTTTGGCCGAATCCTACTGTGCGGTGGGTGGAGTTGGCTTACAAGTTGGATGTGAATGAGTTTCGTGGGAATGAGAGTGTGCAGTTGATGATTGCTCACATGGAGGCGCGGTGACTGGTCTTTGGTTAGTTAGTTAGTTAGTTAGTTAGTTAGTTAGTTAGTTAGTTAGTTAGTTAGTTTTTGTAGTTGTATGCGCATTCATTTGTGATGTCGACGCGTAGTCACCTTTCCGCCCTTACGGCGGGTTACTTTTTTTCTTGGAAAAAAGTAACCAAAAACCGCTCGCTCCATTCATACGGCCCCTACGCTGCGCTTCGGGGTCCCTTCGCTCCGGCGTCCTCCGGGCCCGCGCGGCCTCCGACTTGCTGCGCAAGTCTACATCTCGCGCCTTCGGCTGCGCCGAAGGGTGCTGCGCACCAAGGCCCTCCAGACGCCTACGCTCAGCCTCCTGAAGTCGCGAAGTTAGGGGCGGCGCCTGGGCTGGCGTTAGCTGTCGCTAGTAGGGTTAGTTGGGATCTCAGGATTGCAATCGCTGGCAAGCCAGCTCCCACAGGTTAGTGCGAACTTTCAGCCTTGCGCTGTACTTGTGGGAGCCGGCTTGCCGGCGATAAGGCCCGAACAAACAACACATAAACAACAGCCAAGCCTAGATAGCCGCATTACTGCTCTTGATCTGCTCTTGATCTGTTTTTGCTTTTGCTTCTAAGCGCGCGATAGTCCAGGCAACACAAATTGCGACTTCAGGAGGCCGAGTGGAGGTGACTGCAGGGCCCTGGTGCGCAGCACCCTTCGGCGTAAGCCGAAGGCGCGAGATGTAGACTTGCGCAGCAAGTCGTAGGCCGCGCGGGCCCGGAAGGCACCGGAGCGAGGGGACCCCGAAGCGCAGCGTAGGGGCCGTATGATGGGAGCGGGCGGCTTTGGTTACTTTGGCCAAGACCAAAGTAACCCGCCGTAAGGGCGGAAAGGTGACTAAAAGTCGCCATCGCCGCCGAATGCGCATACATCTATCAAAACCAACACACTCAGACCCGAACGCCGAACGCCGAACGCCGAACGCCGAACGCCGAACGCCGAACGCCGAACGCGATCTAGCTCCGATAAGCCCGAACAAACACCTCAACCGCCTCCCGCACATGCACCTCCGCCTCATCCCCCGTCAGCGCCGGCGCACACCCGATCAACAACCGATAATCCGGCGCCCCCTTCACCAGACAGAAGAACTGCTCCGCCGCCCGTAACGGATTATCGATCCGCAGCAACCCCCGCTGGTCGATCCCGCGCAGCAGCGCCTCCATTCCCGCAACCACCCGCTTGGGCCCGGCCTCATAGAAGTAATGCCCGAACCCCGGATCCTGGCTGCTCAAGGCAATGATCAGGCGGCTGAGCTGGACCGACTCGTCCGCGCTGATCAGCGCCTGGAACCCACGGGCGATGTTCAGCAGCACATCCATCAGCGCCGCCCCTTCCGGGTACTCGAAGATCAAATCGGGCAATTGCGCCTGGCAGGTCGCCATGACCGCCGCGCCAAACAACGTCTGCTTGTCGGTGAAGTGGCTGTAGACCGTGAGTTTCGAAACACCTGCCGCCGCAGCGACCGCATCCATGCTGGTGTTGGCATAGCCAAGGCTGAGGAACAGCGACTTGGCGGCTTGGAGGATGGCCTCGCGCTTGGCCAGATCCTTGGGCCGGCCGGGGCCGATGGGTGCGTCAGTGGGCATGTGCAATCGTTACCTGCTGGAAAAGGTGACCATCTTACCGGGTCGTGGACGATCCGGCTGTAGCGTGCGTCGCACCGTTATTATGGTTTTTCTCTGGGTAGACCGCTTCCCGGCGCGGATGCGCTGACTTAATATACTCGCCAGTATAAATATTCGATGCGCCCCTCTGCCAAAGGTCCTTCATCATGTTGCGTCGTGCGTTGTCCCTTGCCTTGCCCGCTGCCCTCGTGCTGCTGGCCGCCTGCGGCCAGGAGGCCGCGCCACCTGCTGCGCCGCGCCCGGCCTTGGTGGTCCAGCCCCAGCCTGCGGGTGCGTCGGCAGACAGCTACCCTGGTGAGGTGCGTGCGCGCTTCGAGCCTGAGCTGGCGTTTCGCATCGGCGGCAAGGTGAGCAAACGCCTGGTGGAGGAGGGGCAGCGGGTCAAGGCCGAACAGGCGCTGGCCGAGCTCGATCCGCAAGACGTGCGCCTGCAACTGGAGGCCAACCGTGCCCAGGTAGCCGCTGCCGAAGCCAACCTGGCGCTGGTGCGCACCGAGCGCGAACGCTACCAGAAACTGCTCGACCGCCAGATGGTCAGCCATTCCCAATTCGATAACGCCGAAAACCTCTACCGTGCCGGCCTCGCTCGGCTGAAACAGGCCAGGGCCGAATTCGAGGTGGCCGGTAACCAGGCCGAGTACGCCGTGCTGCGCGCGCCCCAGGCCGGGGTGATCGCCAAGCGCCAGGTCGAAGTCGGCCAGGTGGTGGGCGCCGGGCAAACCGTGTTTACCCTGGCCGCCGACGGTGAGCGTGAAGTGGTGATCGGCCTGCCCGAGCAACAGTTCGCCCGCTTCAGCGTCGGCCAGGCCGTCAGCGTGGAGCTGTGGTCGCACCCCAACGCCCGGTTCGAAGGGCGTATCCGTGAGCTGTCGCCGGCCGCCGACCCGCGTTCGCGCACCTTTGCCGCACGTATCGCCTTCACCTCCGGCAACGCCCCGGCCGAACTCGGCCAAAGCGCGCGGGTGTTCATCGCCCACGCCGAACACGCGCCGCTGGCGGTGCCGCTCTCGGCGGTCAGCGCCGAAGCCGGGCAGGCCTATGTGTGGCGGGTCGGCAAGGACAACCGGCTGGAGCGCGCGGCGGTTCGCCTGGGGCCTTATGGCGCCGACAGCGTGCCGGTGCTCGAGGGCCTGCAGGCCAGCGACTGGGTGGTCGCCGCCGGCGGCCATGTGCTGCGCGAAGGGCAACAGGTGCGGCCTGTGGACCGCAGCAACCGAGACGTGAACCTGACGGCCAAGGAGTAAGTCCCGATGGGTTTCAACCTTTCCGCCTGGGCGCTGCGCAATCGCCAGATCGTACTGTTCCTGATGATCCTGCTGGCGGCTATTGGCGCCATGTCCTACACCAAGCTCGGGCAGAGCGAAGATCCGCCCTTCACCTTCAAGGCCATGGTCATCCGCACCTTGTGGCCGGGGGCGACTGCCGAAGAAGTGTCGCGCCAGGTCACCGAGCGCATCGAGAAGAAGCTGATGGAGACCGGCGAGTACGAGAAGATCGTCTCGTTCTCCCGGCCAGGTGAGTCCCAGGTCACCTTCATGGCTCGCGATTCGCTGCACTCCAAGGACATCCCCGAGCTGTGGTACCAGATCCGCAAAAAAGTCGCGGACATCAAGCACACCCTGCCGCCCGAGGCCCAGGGGCCGTTCTTCAATGATGAGTTCGGCACCACCTTCGGCAACATCTACGCGCTGACCGGTGAAGGCTTCGACTACGCGGTGCTCAAGGACTACGCCGACCGTATCCAGATCCAGCTGCAGCGGGTGAAGGATGTCGGCAAGGTCGAGCTGATCGGCCTGCAGGACGAGAAAATCTGGATCGAGCTGTCCAACGTCAAGCTGGCCACCCTGGGTGTGCCGCTGGCCGCGGTGCAGCAGGCACTGCGTGAGCAGAACGCGGTAAGTACCGCCGGCTTCTTCGAGACCCCCAGCGAGCGCCTGCAACTGCGGGTCAGCGGGCGTTTCGACAGTGTCGAGCAGATCCGCCAGTTCCCCATCCGCGTGGGCGACCGCACCTTCCGCATCGGTGACGTCGCCGAGGTGCAGCGTGGCTTCAACGACCCGCCCGCGCCGCGCATGCGCTTCATGGGCGAGGACGCCATCGGCCTTGCTGTGTCGATGAAGGACGGCGGTGACATCCTGGTGCTGGGCAAGGCCCTGGAGGGCGAGTTCGCCCGCCTGGCCGAGGGGTTGCCGGCAGGCATGCAGTTGCGCAAGGTGTCCGACCAGCCGGCAGCGGTGAAAGCCGGCGTTGGCGAGTTCGTCCAGGTGCTGGTCGAGGCGCTGGCCATCGTCTTGTTGGTGAGCTTCTTCTCCCTGGGCCTGCGCACCGGGCTGGTGGTGGCCCTGGCGATCCCGCTGGTGCTGGCCATGACCTTCGCCCTGATGCACTACTTCGGCATCGGCCTGCACAAGATCTCGCTGGGCGCGCTGGTGCTGGCGCTGGGCCTGCTGGTGGACGACGCGATCATTGCCGTGGAGATGATGGCGATCAAGATGGAGCAGGGCTACGACCGGCTCAAGGCGGCCAGTTACGCCTGGACCAGCACGGCCTTCCCGATGCTCACCGGCACCCTGATCACGGCAGCGGGCTTCCTGCCGATCGCCACGGCGGCGTCGAGCACCGGCGAGTACACCCGCTCGATCTTCCAGGTGGTGACCATCGCCCTGCTGACCTCGTGGGTGGCGGCGGTGGTGTTCGTGCCGTACCTGGGTGAACGTCTGCTGCCGGACCTGGCCAAGCTGCATGCGGCGCGCCATGGCAGTGACGGGCATGCGCCTGACCCCTACGCCACGCCGTTCTACCAGCGTGTGCGGCGGGTGGTGGAGTGGTGCGTGCGGCGGCGCAAGACAGTCATATTGCTGACCATCGCGGCGTTCGTCGGCAGCATCCTGCTGTTCCGCTTCGTGCCCCAGCAGTTCTTCCCGGCCTCCGGGCGGCCGGAGCTGATGGTCGACCTGAAGCTGGCCGAAGGGGCTTCGCTGAACAACACCGCCGAGCGGGTCAAACAGCTGGAAGCGCTGCTCAAGCAGCAGGACGGCATCGACAACTACGTGGCCTATGTCGGCACCGGCTCGCCACGCTTCTACCTGCCCCTGGACCAGCAACTGCCAGCCGCGAGCTTCGCCCAGTTCGTGGTGCTGGCCAAATCGCTGGAAGACCGTGAGCGCCTGCGCAGCTGGCTGATCGCAACCCTCGATGAGCAATTCCCCGAGCTGCGTTCGCGGGTCACCCGCCTGGAGAACGGCCCGCCCGTGGGCTACCCGGTGCAGTTCCGCATCACCGGCGAGCATATCGAGAAGGTCCGTGCCCTGGCCCGCGAGGTGGCGGCCAAGGTGCGCGAGAACCCCCATGTGGTCAACGTCCACCTGGACTGGGAGGAGCCGAGCAAGGCGGTGTACCTGGACATCGACCAGGACCGCGCCCGCGCCCTGGGGGTGAGCACCGCGCACTTGTCGAGTTTCCTGCAGAGCTCGCTGACCGGCAGCACCGTCAGCCAGTACCGCGAAGACAACGAACTGATCGAGATCCTCTTGCGCGGCACCCCTGAAGAACGCCGTGAACTGGGCAACCTCGGCAGCCTGGCGCTGCCCACCGACAACGGCCCGAGCGTGGCGCTGTCGCAGGTGGCCACGCTGGAGTATGGCTTCGAGGAAGGCATCATCTGGCACCGCAATCGCCTGCCAACGGTGACCGTGCGTGCCGACATCTACGACAAGGAACAGCCGGCCACGCTGGTGAAACAGATCCAGCCGACCCTGCAGCAGATCAAGGCCGAACTGCCGGCCGGCTATCTGCTGGAAGTCGGCGGCACGGTGGAGGACTCCGAGCGCGGCCAGCGTTCGGTGAATGCCGGCATGCCGCTGTTCATCGTGGTGGTGTTGAGCCTGTTGATGATCCAGCTGCGCAGCTTCTCGCGGATGTTCATGGTGTTCCTCACCGCGCCTTTGGGGCTGATCGGCGTGACCTTGTTCCTGCTGGTGTTCCGCCAGCCGTTCGGTTTCGTCGCGATGCTCGGCACCATCGCCCTGGCGGGCATGATCATGCGCAACTCGGTGATCCTGGTGGACCAGATCGAGCAGGACATTGCCGCCGGGATGGAGCGCTGGCAGGCGATCATCGAGGCCACGGTGCGGCGCTTCCGGCCGATCGTGCTGACCGCGCTGGCGGCGGTGCTGGCGATGATTCCGTTGTCGCGCAGTGTGTTCTACGGGCCGATGGCGGTGGCGATCATGGGTGGTTTGATCGTGGCCACGGTACTGACGCTGCTGTTCCTGCCGGCGTTGTATGCAGCGTGGTTCAGGGTGAGGAAGGACTGAGTCTCGCAGAGAACTCTGATAGCGCGGCCCTGTGGGAGCGGCTTTAGCCGCGAAGCAGACGACGCGGTGGATGGCACCGGCTTTGCCGGTGTTCGTGGCACAAGGCCGCTCCTACAGGCAAGCGCGAACCCCTGCAGGAGCGGCCTTGTGCCGCGAATGGGCTGCGAAGCAGCCCTGGGGATTTCAGATCAGAATCACAGCGCGCCGAACACCTTCTTGGCCAGGCTGGTAGCAGCCCCGGCCGGGTTCTGGCGAATGCTTTCTTCCTGTTTGCCGATCATTTCGAACAGACCGTCCAGCGCCTTCTCGGTCACATAGTTTTCGATGTTGGCGTCATCCTTGATCAGCCCCAGGCCCTTGGCCTGCCCGGCGAAGCTGTTGTACTGCTGGGCCAGGCCGACCTTGTCGGTGGCCTGTTTGACGATCGGCAGGAACTTGGCGCGGATCTGCTCGCGGCTGCTCTTGTTCAGGTACTGGGTAGCCGAATCCTGACCACCGCTGAGGATGCCCTTGGCATCGGTCACGGTCATCTTCTTCACCGCATCCACGAGGATCGCCTGGGCCTGTGGCACGGCCGCTTCGGCAGCCTTGTTCATGCCGGCTTCCAGGGCGTCCACCTGATCACCCTTGCCGAACATCTTCATGGCCTTGGCGGCCTTGCCGAGGTTGCCTGGCAGCTCGATGCGCACGTCAGGGTTGTTGCTGAAACCGCCCGGGGTGCTCAGTTGCTTGACAGCGATCTGCGTGCCTTGGGTGAGGGCGTCCTTGAGGCCGCCGCTGGCGTCACTTTGCGACAGGTCGCCCAGCGACAGGGCCATGGCACTGGCCGACAGCAGCACGCCGGCACACAGGGTGGTGAAGCGCAGGGAGGTGCGGATCATGGATATTTCCTTATGGGCAATGAGGGGCGGGGGCTCAGCGGACCGGGTCGACCTTGATCCGCACCGGCTGCTGGTCGCTGCCGTCGAGCATCACGCCATAGTGTTCGGTGTTGATGAACAGCAGCTTGCCGTCCAGTTCGATGCGCGCGCTCACCGCGTAGCGGTGGCCGGGCTTGATCTGGGCCGGGTCGTAGGTCAGGTGGAAGGGCAGTGGCACGTTGCCTTTGACCGGGCCGTTCTGGCTGGCCAGGGTGACCGCCGGGGCGTCCATCAGCGACACGTCCTGCAGGGCCACGTTCAGGGTGGCGGCTGGCGGCAGGGCGATGCGCTGCAGGTAGAAAACTTCGCCATCGAGGCTGGCGTGGTTCGACGGGGTGTTGCTGGAGCATGCTGCAAGCAGGGTGGCGCAGCACAGGGTGAAGAGCTTTTTCATGGTATCTCCGGTGTACATGGCGCTGGCTTGTGGCCAACACCGGGGACTTTAGCGGATTTTTGCCTGGTATGCGGCTTTCGATATGGGGCCGCTGTGCGCCCCATCGCCGGCAAGCCGGCTCCCACAGGAGTCATCACCCCTTGTGGGAGCCGGCTTGCCGGCGAAGGGCTGCGCAGCGGCCCCGGGCGCACCAAGGCCAGTTCACTCGGAGGGCGCAGGCTCCGGTGTTTCATCGCGGTGCAGCGCCACCTGGCGAATCGACAAACGCAACTCCGCCGACAGCACACGCTTGGCCACGCCTTCGGCCAGTTCGGCCAGTTTGTCGTGGTAACCCAGCTTGCCGTTGCCGTCGGGGCGCAGCACCCCTTCGCGCACCAAAGTCTGGATAAAGTGGCGGAACAGGGTCTTGTCGAAGAACTCCGGGGCGTTCAGCCCATGCAGGATCGACAGGCGCTGGGCCATCATCACGCAAAGCGCCTCCAGTTCTTCGGCAGTCAGCGTGTGCTGCCCGCTGTTGAGCAGCAACGAGGTGGCCATGTAGAAGCGCTGCAGGGTCTGGGTGATGGTGCGCGCCAGCAGCGTCAGCAGCACGAACTGCCGCGAGCTGGGGGCCGGGCGCAGGTACACGCCGTTCTCCAAGCGCAGCAGGCCTTGCTCGACCAGCGCCGCCAGCCACTGGTCGATGACCTCGTCCAGTTGCTCGGGTGCCCAACGCAGGAACAGTTCGGCCTGCAGGTACGGGTACAGCGCCTTGACGTACTGCCCGACCAGCTCGCGGCTCATGCGCGAGCTGCTGAGGAAGAAGCTCGCCAGCAGTGCCGGCAGGGCGAAGATGTGCAGGACGTTGTTGCGGTAGTAGGTCATCAGCACCGCGTTGGCTTCGTCCAGATACAGGATGCGGCCCAGCGCGTCCTTCTGCTCGGCCAGCAGGTCCATGCCCAGCACATGCTTGATCAGCGCACTGCCGTCGCCCTCGGGCAAGGTGGTGTGGGGCGAGTAGGGCACCTGGCGCAGCAAGGCCAGGTACAGGTCGAGCACACGGGTCAGGGCGCGCTCATCGAGGGCCATACGGCTGGTCGACAGCAGCGCCAGGGCCACCAGGTTGACCGGGTTGACCGCCGCCGCCTCGTTGAGGTGGCGGGCCACAGTTTCGCCCAGGCGCGTGGTGGTGTCGTTGAGCCAGTCCGGGCGAAACTGCGGGGCCAGTGACTGCTCGCGCCAACCGGGCTGCTGCTGGTCGAGGAAACCGGCCAGGCGGATCGGTTCGCCGAAGTTGACGTACACCTGGCCAAAGCGCTGCCTGAGGGCACCGAAGACCTTGAAGATGTCGAAGATCGACTCTTTCTTCTTGCTCGCGCCACGCAGTTCACCCAGGTAGGTGCGGCCTTCCAGCACCCGCTCATAGCCGATGTACACCGGCACGAACACGATCGGTGTACGCGACGAGCGCAGGAAACTGCGCAGGGTGATCGCCAGCATGCCGGTGCGTGGCTGCAGCATGCGCCCGGTGCGCGAACGCCCGCCCTCGACGAAGTACTCCACCGGGAAACCCTTGGTGAACAGGGTGTGCAGGTATTCGTTGAACACCGCGGTGTACAGCGGGTTGCCCTTGAAGGTGCGGCGCATGAAGAAGGCGCCGCCGCGACGCAGCAGGCCGCCGATCACCGGCATGTTGAGGTTGATGCCGGCGGCGATGTGCGGTGGTGTCAGGCCATTGCGGAACAGCAGGTAGGACAGCAGCAGGTAGTCGATGTGGCTGCGGTGGCAGGGCACGTAGATCACTTCGTGGCCCGGGGCGATGCCCTGCACCTGCTCGATGTGGTTGACCTTGATGCCGTCGTAGATCTTGTTCCAGAACCAGCTGAGCACCACTTCGAGGAAGCGGATCGCGGTGTAGGTGTAGTCCGAGGCGATCTCGTTGCCGTAGTGCAGCGCCTTGGCCTCTGCCTTGGTGTAGGGGATCTTCTCGCGCTCGGCCTCGTCGCTGATGGCCTGGCGCACCAGTGGGTCGTGCATCAGGCCCTTGACCAGGTTGCGGCGGTGCGAGATGTCCGGGCCGATCACCGCGGTCTTGAGGTTGCGAAAATGCACGCGCATCAGCCGCTGGGCCATGCGTACGGTGCGCTCATGGCCTTTGTTGTGGCCCACCAGCTCGCGCAGGTGGATAGGCGCGGAGAACTGCACCCGGGTCTTGCGCCCCAGAATGAGGATGCTCAGCAGCCGGCGCAGGCGCCCGGTGACCGCCCAGCTATCGGCGAACAGCAGTTTCCAGGGGCTCGACTCGCTGGCTGGGGTCTGGCCCCAGAACACGCTGACCGGGATGATCTGCGCGTCCTCCTCGGCATGCTGGCTGATCGCCGCGACCAGGCGCTCCAGGGTCGGTGGCGCGCCACGTTTGTCCTGGCGGCCGAGCCAGTCCGGGTCGGGGGTCAGGTAGAAGAACCCGGCAGGCTCCTGCAGCGGGCCGACCGCCACCGGCAATACCGGGCGGGGCAGCCCCGCCTTGGTGCATTCGTGGTCGATCACCGCCAGGTCGGTCAGCGAGGGCGAGGGCAGGGCGTAGAACACCGGGCGGCTGCGGTCGAGCTTGAGGGTCAGCGAGGACTGGTTGATGGTCTCGGAGCGCACCCATAGGTACAGCACGCGGCGCAGGGCGCCGAAGATCAGGCGGCGCAGGGGGGAACGGGTCATGGGGTAGGTGCCCTGGGTGAGATGTTTCGGTGTTTTTCAGGACGTTAGTCTGCCGTATCTGCGTAAGTTCAGCAAAAATCGGCAAAAATCAGGGCTGTAATGAATTTTTTTTGTTCCCTGTCATATACTCGGCCTGCCGCTTGCTTACTATTTGAGCAAGCTGCGACGGCAGGGGCGGTGAGCCCATGCCAGCAAGGCGATCTTCAAAATAAAAATCCGGAGTAGTGCAGATGTCGTCTCGTGAGACTGGGAATGTGAAGTGGTTCAACGATGCCAAAGGTTATGGCTTCATTCAGCGCGACGGTGGTGCGGATGTGTTCGTCCACTATCGGGCTATCCGCGGTGAGGGGCATCGCACCCTGGTCGAAGGGCAGCAGGTGGAGTACGCACTCGTGCAGGGCCAGAAAGGCCTGCAGGCTGAAGACGTCGTCGGTCTCTGACCGCCGCCGCAAGCGGTAAGCTTCAAGCTGCAAGCTGTCCGTGGAGCTTGCAGCCTGATGCGATCGAACTTGAAGCTTGCAACTCGTAGCTTGCAGCTTCAGTGTGTGCGCCAGGTGATTTCCTCTTCGCCGTCGGCGCTGATGCGGATCCAGCGATCGGCATCTTCTTCCCCTTGTTCCTCTGTCCAGCTACCCGGTGCACAACGTACTTCGACGTTGAGCGCGGCGAACGCCGCGTGGGCGCAGGCGATGTCATCGGCCCATGGGGTCTGGTCGCTTTCCAGCAGCAGGCTGTTCCATTTCCCCACAGCCTTCGGTAACCAGGTGACCGGAATGTTACCGGCCATGCACTTGAAGGTCTGGCCTTTCTGCTTCCATTCGCTGCACGGGCCCAAGGCCTCGGCCAGCCAGGCGGCGATCTGCTGGTGATCGACGTCGGCGTCCTTCAGGTAAATCTCGATATCGGGTTGGCGCATAAGGGGCTCCGGGGTGTGCTCAGGCTTGGCGCACGAAATAGTCATAACGCATGGAAACCGTGACCTCGAACGGCTCGGGCTGGTCGATCACCCGGGCGCGTTTCTCGGCGCTGGCGCGCCAGCCGTGCGGGGTCATGGCCAGCAGGTCGGCACGGGCCTGGGGCTCGGCCAGGCTCAGGCGGAATTCGAGCACTTCACCGTGGGCGTGGGCCATGCCCTCGGGGACCAGGACCAGGTGCTTGTCATCGGCGTAGGGGCGTACTTCATCGTAGAGCACCTCGCGCAGTTCCATCAGGTGGCCGCTGGTCGGGCCGACCCGCATCAGGCCGCCGCCGGGGGCCAGCAGGCGCCGGGCCTCGTCCCAGTCGAGCGGGCTGAACACGCTGGCGATGAAGCCGCAGCTGGCGTCCTGCAGGGGCACGCGGGCCATGCTGGCGACCATCCAGGTGACTTGCGGGGCGCGTCGGCAGGCACGCTTGACCGCCTCGCGGGAGATGTCCAGGGCGTAACCCTCGGCCTGTGGCAGCGCCTCGGCCAGCTGGGCGGTGTAGTAACCCTCGCCGCAGCCGATGTCCAGCCAGGTGCCTGGCTGGCGCTCGGCGGCCAGTTGCGCCAGGCGGCGGGCCACCGGCGCATAGTGGCCGGCGTCGAGGAAGCCGCGGCGGGCTTCGACCATGGCCTGGTTGTCGCCGGGGTCGCGGCTGTTCTTGTGCTGCACTGGCAGCAGGTTCAGGTAGCCCTGGCGGGCACGGTCAAAACGGTGGCCGGCGGCGCAGGCCACCCCGTTGTCGAGCCGCGCCAGGGGCGCCTGGCAGAGTGGGCAGGCGAGCATCAGGCGAGCAACCGCACCAGGGTTTGGTAGTAGATCTCGGTCAGCAGGTCGAGGTCGCTGGCCAGGATGCGCTCGTCCACCTGGTGGATGGTGGCGTTGACCGGGCCGAGCTCGACCACCTGGGTGCCCATGGTGGCGATGAAGCGGCCATCGGAGGTGCCGCCGCTGGTGGACGGCTGGGTTTCGCGGCCGGTGACCGTCTTGATGCTCGAGGCGACCGCGTCAAGCAGCTCGCCCGGCTCGGTCAGGAATGGCAGGCCCGACAGCGCCCAGTCGATCGACCACTCCAGCTGATGCTTGTCGAGGATCGCCGCGACGCGCTGTTGCAGGCCTTCGACGGTCGACTCGGTGGAGAAGCGGAAGTTGAACAGCGCGGTCAGTTCGCCCGGGACCACGTTGGTGGCACCGGTGCCCGAGTTGAGGTTGGAGATCTGGAAGCTGGTCGGCGGGAAGAACGCGTTGCCCTCGTCCCAGTGCTCGGCGGCCAGTTCCGCCAGGGCCGGTGCGGCCAGGTGGATCGGGTTGCGCGCCAGGTGCGGGTAGGCCACGTGGCCTTGCTTGCCGCGTATGGTCAGCTTGGCGCCGAGGGAGCCACGGCGGCCGTTCTTGACCACATCGCCGAGCAGAGTGGTGCTCGACGGTTCGCCGACGATGCACCAGTCCAGGCGCTCGTTGCGCGCCTTGAGCAGCTCGACCACGGCCTTGGTGCCATGGTGCGCCGGGCCTTCTTCGTCGCTGGTGATCAGGAAGGCGACCTTGCCACGGTGGTTCGGGTAGTCCTGCACGAAGCGTTCGCTGGCCACCACCATGGACGCCAGGCTGCCCTTCATGTCGGCGGCGCCACGGCCGCAGAGCATGCCGTCGGCATCGATCAGCGCCTCGAACGGCTCATGCTGCCATTGCTGCACCGGGCCGGTGGGCACTACGTCGGTGTGGCCGGCGAAGCACAGCACTGGGCCGTCCTGGGTACCGTGGGTGGCCCAGAAATTGTCGACGTCTTCGAAACGCATCGGCTCGAGCTGGAAGCCGACGGCGCCCAGGCGGTTCATCATTTGCGCCTGGCAGTCGGCGTCGACCGGGGTGACCGAGGGGCGGCGGATCAGGTCGCAGGCCAGTTGAAGGGTGGGCGAGAGCTCGGCGGGGGCCGTCATGGGGGAACTCCGAAGGCAAGGCAAGGCGGGCATTGAGGGGCGATAGTCTAAAGCAAAAAGTGTCGGATCTGTGGGGCAGGTGGGAATCGGAGCTTGGGAAAAGATGACGTTTCGGTAGGAGATTTCTCGAAGTCGCTGGGAAATTGCCAGTGATGTGGGCAAGAGCCAGATCCCTACCATGGGCCCTGCATCACAACTCTTCCCTTGACCCGCTTGATCGGACAACACAATGAACAAATACGCTCCTCTGCTTGCTTTGTGCGCAACCCTGTTCGGCAGTGCTTCTGCCCTGGCTGCCTCCTCCACCGATGTCAGCGTCACCGGCATGATCACGCCGGCAGCCTGTACCCCTTCGCTGAGCGGGGCGGGTAGCTTCGACTTCGGCAAGATCTCGGCGCAGGATCTGAACCAGGACAAGACCACGCGATTCGACTCGGCCATGCAGCGCTTTACGGTGTCGTGCAGTGCGCCCACCCGTTTTGCGGTCGATGGTATCGACAACCGCCCAGGAACTGCCCACATGAACAATTCCATCTACTACGGGCTGGGCTTGAACGGTACCGAGAAGATCGGTGGCTTTTCGATGGGCATTCAGCCAACCGGCCTCAATGCTGACGGTGATACCAACGTGACTCGCATGCGCTCCATCAATGGCAGCGCCTGGATGGCGGTCAACAGCGGTCCCGTCAATATTTCCAGCCGAGGTGTGGGCGCCGCGAACGTTCTGTATGGCTTTGCCGTGCAGGGCGCAAGTGAACCCAGCCCGATCAGCACGCTGTCGGCGGACTTGCAGGTAGTCATGCAGGTAGTCAAAGCCAGTGACCTGACCCTGACTGACGAGATCAATTTCGACGGTTCGGCCAGCATCGAGTTGACCTACCTCTGATCATGCGGGTGGGCGGCAAGCGATTGCTGTCCGCCCGCAGTTGGCTCGTTTGCCGCTCAGGGAGAGCATTCCATGAAGCCTGTCAGTCTGCTTTTGCTGTTGCCGTGCCTGTCTTCGCTGACCGTGGCCTTCGCCCAGTCCACCACCGACGTCAGCGTCATCGGCACGATCACCCCGGCAGCGTGCGTTCCTTCGCTCAGCGGCGATGGCGCATTCCACTACGGCAAGATCGGCTCGATCGAACTGCATCCGGTGCACCGCACCCAGTTCGTCTCGGGCCGGCAGCAGTTGTCGATCAGTTGCCTGGCACCTACGCGCTTCGCCCTGCGGGGCGTGGATGGACGGGCGGGGACCGCGGAGTGGCCGGTGCACGACCGCCACTTCGGTCTGGGCATGAACGATATCCAGAAGGTCGGCACCTACTTCGTGCTGTTCAAGTCCGAGGGTCTGGCGATCGATGGTGACCCCCGGGTCACCCGCCTGCGCAGCGGCGACAACGGCATCAGCTGGCAAGTGGTGCCCACCGCCGACAGTCCGTTGCCCAACGATGGCGGTGCCGGCTTGATCGGTTTCGCCTTGGGTAACAGCAGCGAGCCCAGCGCGATCCGCAGGCTGGACGCTTTGCTCGAGGTGGACATGCACCTGGCGCCGGGCGAGTCGCTGACCCTGACCGACGAAGTGCTGATCGACGGTGCCGCCACCCTGGAAGTGTCTTACCTCTGAAGTTTCTCGAGCCTTCCGGCCCTCGCAGTCCCTGAGCCGCACCAAGACGGCAGGGGAGGGCCTTTTTCCCTCTCTTCATTTCACCCGGTTGCCCGCGGGCGGCCGGCTCACGCCTGGAGTTTGCCGTGCAAATGATCCCTCGCTGCCTGTCCCGGCCCTTGTTGGCTGGCCTGCTGGTCTTGTCTGCCTCCTCGCTCGCATGGGCCGACGGCATGATCCCGGAGACCTCCGTGGTCATCGTCAACGAAGCGGACGGTGAAGCGTCCATCAAGGTGCGCAACAGCGACAATGCCACCGCCTTGTTGCACGTCACCCTGCAGGATGTGCCTGAGGACACCGAGCCCTTGCTGTTCCTGTCGCAGCCCGTTTGGCGGGTAGAGTCCGGCAAGGAGCAACTGGTGCGCTTCATCCTGCGTGGCGAGAAACCCTTGGCCACCCAGCGCCTGAAACGGGTGATTTTCGAGGGTATTCCCCAGTCGCCGGAAGCCAAGGCCCAGGGCCTGGCCAAGGTCGGCGTCAGCGTGCGCCAGAACCTGCCGGTGATCATCCACCCCAAGGGCCTGGCACCCAACCGTGCGCCCTGGACCGAGCTGCAGTGGCGCCTGGCCGATGGCAAGTTGAGCGTGCATAACGGCTCGCCCTACGTGGTACGCCTGGCGCAGGAATTGAAACTGCTGCCTAGCGGCCAGGCGGCGCGTTTGCCACGCAGCTACGTGCTGCCGGGCGATACGCTGGAAATCGCCTTCGACGGCGGCCTGCAAGGCGCGCCGGACAAGGTCCGCTCGTACCCGGCGACGGTCTACGGCTTTGCCGTGGACGCCCATGAAGCCCCTTTGCAGGCGGGTGGTGCCTGAGATGCGTGGGCAAATCGCCGGCCCTTGCGCCGGTCTGTTGGCGCTTGCCGTGGCCCAGGCTCTGGCCGCACAACCCGTGGCTTTCGATGCCGAGATGCTGCGCCTGCGCGGCATCGACCCGAGCCTGGTGGCCTACTTGAGTGAAGCGGCGCGTTTTCCACCCGGCTCCCACCGGGTGAACCTGATCGTCAACGATCAGCCTCGCGGGCGAGTCGAGGCGCGTTTCGATGCCGCCGGCCAGTTGTGTTTCGACCAGCGCCTGCTCGATGCGGCCCGCTTGCAACTGCGTGAAGGCAACGCAGGTGAGCAGGCTGGTTGCGGGGACTTTCTCGAGCAGTACAGCCAGACCCAGATCAGCCTCGATCCACAGGCCGAACGCGTCAGCCTGGTGGTGCCGACTCAGGCCTTGCGCCCCGTCGAGACGGCTCAGGACTTGTCGGCTTACCACACCGGCGGCATGGCCGGCATTCTCAACTACGAACTGTCGGGGTTGCGCAATCGCTTCGAAGGGCGCGACAGCGATTACTGGTCGGCCAGTACCGAACTGGGCTTCAACGCCGGAGACTGGATCGTGCGCAGCCACCAGATCCACACCGCAGTGGATGGCATGCGCCGTAGCGAATTCCTCGACGCCTACGCTCAGCGGACCTTCGCCGAACTGGGCACGGTGTTCCAGGCGGGGCAGATCAACCTGGTCAACCCGGTGTTGGCCGGGGCGCGGGTCGATGGCCTGCAATTGAGCACCGAGCAGGCGCTGGACGGCCCCGCGCGGCGTGGCGCGATCGAAGGCATCGCCCAGAGCCAGGCGCGGGTCGAGGTGCGCCAGGCGGGCGCGCTGATCTACTCCACCGTGGTGCCTGCCGGGCCCTTCGCGCTGGGCGACCTGCCGCACCTGGACCGCCTCACCGACCTTGACGTGACGGTGATCGAAGCCGATGGCATGCAGCGCAGTTTCACGGTGCCGGCGGCCATGGTGGCCTTGGACATACCCGCTCCGGGTTTCAACCTGGGCGTGGGGCGCGTGCGGGAAAACGCCGATGTCGCCGCCGACCCCTGGGTGCTCAGCGCAGGCTGGACCCAAGGCCTGAGCCCGGTCACCACCCTGAGCAGCGGCGTGCTGATGGCCAGCGAATACGAGGCGGCCGGCGTGGGTGTGGGCTTGCAACCTTGGTTGGGCTCGCAGGTGCAGTGGATGATCCAGGCGGCCAGGGCGCGTGAGTCGGACTCGCGCGGGCTGCAGAGCCAGGTATCGTTTTCCCAGCAACTCACCCCGCAGTGGGCCATCAATGGTGCTTATACCCAGCAGACCGAAGGCTACCGTGACCTGCTGGACAGCTTTGCCCGTGACGACGATGCCTTCGTATCGAGTCGCTTCAAGCACCAGTACAGCTTCGGCCTATCGTGGGCCCAGCCTTGGGTCGGCAGCCTCAGCGGCGGTTTTTCCCGGGCTGCGCTGCATGACGGCAGCGAATCCAGCCGCGCCTATGCCTCCTGGGGGCGGCGTTTCGCAGAGGTGTCGTTGTCGGCCAGCATGGAGTGGAACCTGGGGGGCAGCAGCAACCTGGGCAATGCCGCCTACGTCAGTGTGAGCATGCCGTTGGGGCGTGACCGTCGCTTGCGCGCTTCGCTGCGCGAGAGCGGCGGCGACAGCCGCCTGGGCCTGTCGATGCAGGAACGGGTCAGTGACACCCTGAGCTACCGCCTGGGCGCCGAGCGCGACAGCCGCGACCGGCTGGTGGACCTGAATGCCGGCCTCTCGGCCTTGCCACGCTACACCCAGGTGGACGTCAACTACGCCGGTTACGGCAAGGGCAACCGCAGTATCGGCCTGGGCATGCGCGGCGGTGTGGCGATGCACGGCGAAGGCGTGACCTTCTCGCCCTACGCGGTGCAGGACACCTTTGCCCTGGTGTCGGTGGGCCAGTTGTCCGGGGTGAAGCTCGATACACCGGCCGGGCCGACGTGGACCGACGGCGATGGCCAGGCGTTGGTGGCGCAACTGACCCCTTATGGCAGCAGCACCGTGGAAGTGCAGCCACGTTCGTTGCCGCGCAACGTCGATCTGGACAACGCTGTCGAGTTGGTCCAGGCCGGGCGCGGCGCAGTGCCACGCATCGATTTTCGCGTGACCAGCACGCGCCGGGCATTGCTGCAGGCCCGCGACCAGGCCGGCGAGCCCTTGCCGGGCGGCGCCATGGTTACCGATGGCGAGGGGCAGTTCGTCACGCTGGTGCAGGAGGGCGGGCTGGTGTTCGTCCATGGCCTGCAGGAGGCCCGACGGCTTTGGGTCAACCCGGTCGATGGCCCTGCGTGCGAACTGCAATTCAGCCTGCCGCAACAAGCGGATCTGGACGCCTATTTCGAATCCACCACGGCCCTGTGCCGCATCCCTTGATGGAGCCAGCCATGCGCTCGTTTCGATGTTTCATTCCGGCATTGCTCGCCGCCGTCGGCCTGTTACCGGCAGTCGGCCAGGCCGATGACTGCCAGGTAAGCCTCAGCCAGCCCCAGGCGGATTTCGGCCGCTTCAACCGCACCACCCTCATCAAGCATGCGCAAGAACTCGAATTGGGCATGCGCAGTGTTGGCCTGACCGTGACCTGCGCACAGGCCCAGGATGTGTCGCTGTTCTTCCGTGCTGCGCAGCACAGCGGCACAAGATTCGCCCTTGGTGAGCAGGGCAGTTTCGCCTTGCGTCTGGACCAGGCGCTGCTCGATGGCGCACCGGTGGAGCTGGGCCGGTTCAGCGCACCCAGGCAGGCGCCGCAGGCCAGTGGCAGGGCGCTGGACTGGTTGCCGCAGACCTGGCTGGCGCCCCTGCATGCCGGGCAGGCCGTGCCGGGGCGGGTGTTCAGCGCCCGCCTGGAGGTAAAGGGCTGGGGCGTACCGGCGATGCTGGGCGTGACCGATGCGCTATCGCTGCGCGCGGCAGGCCAGGTTGAGGCCGCTGGCGGCAAGGGCCACCTCGATGTAATGGCGGCCATCGCACCCGTAGCCTGTACCCCGCAACTGGGCAATGGCGGGGTGGTGGACTTTGGCCGTATTCCCGCCCGGCAGCTGGCGCAGGAGGCCGGCAGCCGTTGGCAGCGAAGCGTATCGCTGAGCGTACGTTGCGATGCGCCAACCCGTTTCGCCTTGAGCGCCCGTGACAACCGCTCATCCAGCGTGAGGCCCTTCCCGGGGCTGGTCGACCCCGCGCTGCTGTTCGGTGTGGGCCGGACCCGCGCGGGGCAGGCGCTGGGCGCCTATGCAGTGTCGTTCGACAGTGTGCTCGCTGACGGGGCTTCGGTGTCGGCGCTGCAGGCCCCGTTCGGCGCGCTGCAATGGCTGTCGCCCAGTGGCCCGGCCTACCTGGCGCCTGACCGCCGCCTGCTCGGCTTCGCCCCGGGCAATGCACGCCAGGCAGGCCCCACGGCGATGACCCAACTCAACGCCAGCCTCGCCGTCGAGCTGTTCCTGCCGGCGGCCGGCGCCCTGACCCTGGACGAGGAGGCGCCCATCGATGGTGCCGCGACCCTTGAAATCATCTACCTCTAGCCACCACGACTCAAAGGAAGCAAACACCATGAAACCCCAAGCCCTGACGATGCTGGCCCTGCTGATCGCACCCTGGGCTCATGCCCAATCGACCATCGAACTGAACGTGCGCGGCAGTGTGACCCCCGCCTCCTGTACGCCGGCACTGACCAGCGGCGGGGTGGTGGATTTCGGCCGTATCTCGGTGCAGGACCTGAGCAAGACCCAGCGTACGATGCTCAAGCCCCGTCCCATCGGTTTGAGCATCAGTTGCGACGCGGCCACCCGCTTTGCCCTGCGCATGCGCGACAACCGCGACGGCAGCGCCCTGGTGAACAGTGGCATCTATTACGGCCTGGGGCTGGACAAGCGCGGCAACCGCATCGGCCTGTACGAGGTGCAGTTCGACCCACGGCGCATCCAGGCCGATGCCCTCACCCAGGTCTATATCACCGACTCCACCTCCGGCGGGCGTGGCTGGCATGCGGCTGACCTGCAGGTAGACCGGATCGGCAGCAACGACATGCTGTTGGGGTTCAGTGACACGCTTGGCAGCAGCGCCGGCCCGGTGCCGATCCGCGACCTCACCGCGACCTTGATGGTGCAGGTGGTGGTGGCGCCGACCGAAACGCTGGATACCAGCGACGTCATCGCCT
Organism: Pseudomonas sp. ES1; assembly: GCF_050586605.1. NCBI lineage: Bacteria > Pseudomonadati > Pseudomonadota > Gammaproteobacteria > Pseudomonadales > Pseudomonadaceae > Pseudomonas > Pseudomonas sp. ES1. The sequence goes on from NZ_JBOBDM010000026.1 coordinate 41,952, forward strand.
TTGACGGGGAGGGGACAATGGAGGTGGTGTACCTGTAAACGCTGGCGCCGATACCGTGCAAAGGTACCGGCGCCTGAGCTTCAGGCCTGGCCGGCGGTGGCCGGTTGGCTGGCCTCGGCAGGCTTGGGCAGCGACGACAGGAAGGCCATGATCAACGCCGCCAGGTACGGCAGCGACTGCACCAGCAGCATGGCTACCCAGAAGCGCATGTCCGAGCTGGGCAGGCCCTGCACCAGGTAGATGCCGCCGGCTGCGCCCCACAGCAGGAGCATGATGAACAGTTCTTCCCGCGCTTCGGAAATTGCCACCAGCAGGCCATGGCTGTCGGCGTTCTTCGGCGTGCGGAAAAACGGCATGCTGCTGGTGAAGAAGCCGTACAGCACCGCTTTGGCGATGGTGTGCGACAGCGCCAGGCCCGCCAGGGCGGCAGCGAAGGCATCCTTCAGGTTCACCCCCACCGCACGGCGGTAGAGGAACACGATCTTGCCGACCTTGAAGAAGAACAGCGCCAGCGGCGGAATGGCGAACATCATCAACGGCGGGTCGACCCGGTGCGGCACGATGATCATCGCTGCCGACCACAACAGCGCGCCGACGGTAAAGAAGATGTTCATGCCATCGGCGATCCACGGCAGCCAACCGGCCAGGAAGTGATAGCGCTGGCCGCGGGTCAGCTCGCTGTCCTTGCCGCGCAGCAGGGCGCTGGCATGGTGCTTGATGATCTGGATGGCGCCGTAGGCCCAGCGGAAGCGCTGCTTCTTGAAGTCGATGAAGGTGTCGGGCATCAGGCCCTTGCCGTAGCTGTTGTGGGCGTAGGCGGCCGACAGGCCTTTCTCGAACACCCGCAGGCCCAGCTCGGCATCCTCGCAGATGCACCATTCGGCCCAGCCCAGCTCTTCGAGCACCGAGCGCCGGGTCATGGTCATGGTGCCGTGCTGGATGATCGCGTCACGGTCGTTGCGGGTGACCATGCCGATGTGGAAGAAGCCCTTGTACTCGCTGTAGCACAGCTTCTTGAAGGCGCTTTCGTGCTGGTCGCGGTAGTCCTGGGGCGACTGCACCACGGCGATCTTCGGGTCGGCGAAGTGCGGCACCATGTGCTTGAGCCAGTTGCGGTCGACGCAGTAGTCCGAGTCGATCACCGCGATCACCTCGGCGTCCTTGGCGGTATGCGGGATCAGGTAGTTGAGCGCGCCGCCCTTGAAGCCGGCCAGGGGCGCGACGTGGAAGAACTTGAAGCGCTCGCCGAGCTTTTCACAGTGGGCCTTGAGCGGCTCCCACACGGCCGGGTCCTTGGTGTTGTTGTCGATCACCAGCACTTCGTAGTCGGGGTAGTCCAGTGCGGCGAGGGCGTCGAGGGTTTGTTTGACCATTTCGGGCGGCTCGTTGTAGCACGGCACATGCACCGACACTTTCGGGCGATAGGCGCTGTCGGCGTGCACTGGCAGGAATTCGCGCCTGCGCTTGTGCGTCCACACGGCTTCGGCCAGTTCATGGGCCTCGGTCAGCAGCACGATGAACACACCCAGCGCGCCCAGTGCCAGCAGCACGCCCACGGTCATGCTGAACCAGGTGCTGTACTGCTGGCTGTAGTCGTAGGCGATCCACACCAGCACCGACCCGCACAGGAAGGTGATGAAGGTCAGAAAGGTGCGCCCGCGCTGGCGCAGCGCCGAGCCATCGATGAACAGCACCATGAGCGCGATCATCGCCAGCACCACCGAGGCCACGGCCAGGGCGCGCCATTGCGGGATGGCGACGATCGGGCCTTCGAAGTTGAACTTCTGCTGGCGCTCGGCGTTGAACACGCCCCAGTACGCGCCCACCGAGCCTTCGTCGCTGGCCTTCCACGGCTGGTCATAGGCTTCGATGACGAAGTAGTTGTAGCCGCGGCGGTTGAGGGTATTGACCAGGGTGCGCAGATAGATGGCCTGGTCGGCCTGGGTGGCGTCGGCGCCGCCGCGCATACGGCCATTGCTCGGCCAGCCGACCTCCGAGAGCAGCAGCGGCTTGCGCGGGAACTGCTTGCGCAACTCGCGGGCGCGGTCGAGGACGAACTGCACCGAGTCCTTCATCGGCACGAACTCCCAGTACGGCAGGATGTGCGCGGCGATCAGGTCGACATGCTTGGCAAGTTCGGGGTGTTCCTTCCAGATGTGCCACTGCTCGCTGGTGGTCACCGGCACTTTCACGGCCTTGCGCACCCGGTCGAGGTAGGCGATCAGCTCCTCGGGGGTAACTTCTTCGCGGAACAGCGCTTCGTTGCCCACCACCACCCGCACCACGCTGCGGGAGGTATTGGCAAGGCCGATGGCTTTTTCGATCTCACGCTCGTTGCGTTCCAGGTCCTTGCTGATCCAGATGCCCAGGGTAACCCGCAGGCCCAGTTCCTCGGCCAGCCGCGGCACCTCGGCCTGGGTGCCTTCGACGGTATAGATGCGGATGTTGTCGGTCAGCTTGTTCAGCTGCTCCAGGTCCTGGCGAATCTCGTCCTCGGTCGGGTACTGGCCCTTTTGCGGGCTTTCACCGAGGCGGAACGGCGAATAGGAAAAACCGGAGATCTGCTCCGGCCAGGCAGGGGCGGATACCGGGCGGTTGATGAGCGCCCAGAACCCGGTGAACAGCGCGGCGATGGCCAGGACCACCACCAGGTTGAGGCCGAATTTGCGTGATGACATAAGGGGTCGAGGTTCCGAAGCTGAGGGCGGGGCGGAGTCTTCGGTGCGTCGGTCCTACGCTTACCGAAGAAGGCAATCCGTTGGATTTTCGACAGAGGATGAAGTTCTGTGCCCGCCTGATTGTCGTCCAGATCTTTTTGTCTGATAGGACATTAAAGCAGGCTTGGTAGGACACTGGCCAACGGCAGCCCTTAATCCAGGCGCTTGGCTTATACTGCGCGCCGATTTTTGAGGTATTGGCCTGGGGTACGAACATGAGCACAGAAGATCCACGCTTTGCCGGCGTCGCCCGGCTGTACGGCGATGACGGGCTGCAACGCCTGCGCCAGGCCCATGTGGCCATCGTCGGCATCGGCGGGGTGGGCTCGTGGGCGGCCGAGGCCTTGGCACGCAGCGGCGTGGGTGAGATCAGCCTGTTCGACCTCGACGATGTCTGCGTCAGCAACACCAACCGCCAGGCCCATGCGCTGGATGGCCAGGTGGGGCGGCCCAAGGTCGAGGTGATGGCCGAACGCCTGCGGGCGATCAACCCGGCCTGCACGGTGCATGCGGTGGCCGACTTCGTCACCCGCGAGACCATGGCCGAGTACATCACCGAACAGATGGATTGCGTGATCGACTGCATCGACAGCGTGATGGCCAAGGCCGCACTGATTGCCTGGTGCAAGCGGCGCAAGATCGCCATCATCACCACAGGTGGCGCGGGTGGACAGATCGACCCGACGCGCATCCAGATCGGCGACCTGAACAAGACCTTCAACGACCCGCTGGCCTCGCGGGTGCGCTCGACCCTGCGCCGGGATTACAACTTCTCGCGCAACACCAGCCGCAACTACCAGGTGCCCTGCGTGTTCTCCAGCGAACAGCTGCGCTACCCCAAGGGCGATGGCAGCGTGTGCCTGCAGAAGAGCTTCGTCGGTGAGGGCGTACGCTTGGATTGTTCGGGCGGTTTTGGCGCGGTGATGATGGTGACCGCGACGTTCGGCATGGTGGCGGCGAGCAAGGCGGTGGAGAAACTCGTTGCCGGCGCGCGGCGGCCGTCGGAGCGGGTCAAGGCTGAATAGGCGGCGTTTGCTTCTTCGCGGGTAAACCCGCTCCCACAGGTGCGCGTGAGCCGCAGTGCCGACGCAAAACCTGTGGGAGCGGGTTTACCCGCGAAGAAGGCATCGCCGACTTACCGGTGAATCGCCAGCTCACCCATCCGCTGCAACACCGCATGCAGCCCGTTGCTGCGCGAGGGCGACAGCTGACGCTCCAGCCCGAGTTGGGTGAACCAGCCGTTCAGGTCTAGCGTCGCCAACTCATCGCTGGCCACTCCCTGCACCCGTACCAGCAACAGCGCCAGCAAACCGCGCAACAGCCGCGCATCGCTGCTGGCCTTGAACCGCCACTGGCCGTTTTCTTGCGCGGCCACCAGCCACACCAGGCTCTCGCAACCATGCACCCGGTTGGCCTCGGTTTTCTCACTGTCGTCCAGCGCCTCCAGCCGATCCCCGCACTGCATCAGCAGCCGTGCCCGCTGCTCCCAGCCGCGCGCCTGTTCGAAACTCTCCAGCGCCTGGCTGGCTTCTGGCGACAGGCTCATCGCAGCAGCTCCAGGCCTTGGTCGAGCGCGTCGAAGAAGCGCTGCAGGTCATCGCTGTCGTTGTACAGCCCCAGCGATACGCGGATCGCCCCCTCCAGCCCCATGCCCTTGAGCAACGGCATGGCGCAATGATGCCCGGCACGCACGGCAATGCCCTGTTCGGTCAGCAGGTGGGCGATGTCGGCGTTGTGCACGCCTTCGACGATGAAGCTGGCCAGCGCTGCCTGTGGCGAACCCAGCAGGCGAATACCTTCGCGATCCCCCAGGCCCCGCAGCAGTTGCTGGTGCAGGCCGGTTTCATGGCGGGCGACGGCCTCGCCATCGAGGCTGGCCAGGTAATCCAGGGTCGCCCCCAGGGCTATCACACTGGCGATGGGCGGCGTACCGGCCTCGAAGCCCAGTGGCGCGGGGCGGAAACTGGCGCTCTGGTATTCAGCCAGTTGCACCATTTCGCCACCGAACTGCCAGTGGCGCAGCAGCGCCAGGGCCTGGTGCCGGCCATACAGCACGCCGACACCGTCGGGGCCGTACAGTTTATGGCTGGAGAACACGTAGAAGTCGCAGCCCAGTTGCTGCACATCGTGGCGGCCATGCACCACGCCCTGGGCGCCGTCGACCACGGTCAGCGCGCCTTGGGCCTGGGCGTGCGCCAGCAGCGGGGCCAGGGGTTGCCAGGTGCCGAGCACGTTGGACAGTTGGCTGATGGCAAGCAGGCGAGTCCGTGGGCCGATCAACTGCAGGGCCTGGTCCAGATCGACATGGCCGTGTTCATTCACCGGCAACACCACCAGGCGCAGTTGACGACGTTGCGCCAGTTGCTGCCACGGCAGCAGGTTGGCGTGGTGCTCCAGGGCGCTGACGGCGATCTCGTCGCCGGCCTCGAAGCGGTGCTCCAGGCCATAGGCCAGCAGGTTCAGGGCTGAAGTGGCGCCATGGGTGAAGACGATCTGCCGTGAGTCGGCGGCATTGAGCCAGGCGCAGGCTTTGTCACGGCTGGCTTCGAAGGCTTGGGTGGCGAGGGCGCCCGGCAGGTGCTGGGCACGGTGCACGTTGGCCGCGCCATGGCCGTAATAATGGCTCAGGGCGTCGAGCAGGGCCTGCGGCTTCTGCGTGGTGGCGGCGCTGTCCAGGTAGGTCTGGTGCTGGCGTTGCAGGGCGGCGATGGCGGGGAAGTCGGCACGCCAGGGGGAGGGCTGGAACATGTTCGCGGGGCCTGGAATGAAAAATCGGGGCGGGCCTTGCGGCCAGCCCCGATCTTATCACTTCGAACCTGCAGGTTCTCAGTTGTGGGCGTGCAGCGCCTCGTTCAGCTCGATGGCCGACTTGTGGGTCTTGCACTCCACTGCGCCGTTGAGCGAGTTGCGGCGGAACAGCAGGTCGGTCTGGCCGGCCAGGTCACGGGCCTTGACCACCTTGACCAGCTGGTTGTTCTCGTCCAGCAGGTTCACCTTGGTACCGGCGGTGATGTACAGGCCGGCTTCCACGGTGTTGCGGTCACCCAGCGGGATGCCGATACCGGCGTTGGCGCCGATCAGGCAGCCTTCGCCGACCTTGATGACGATGTTGCCGCCACCGGACAGGGTGCCCATGGTCGAGCAGCCGCCGCCCAGGTCCGAGCCCTTGCCGACGAATACGCCAGCGGAGACGCGGCCTTCGATCATGCCCGGGCCTTCGGTGCCGGCGTTAAAGTTGACGAAGCCTTCGTGCATGATGGTGGTGGCTTCGCCGATGTAGGCGCCCAGGCGCACACGTGCGGCATCGGCGATACGCACGCCGGCTGGCACGACGTAGTCGGTCATCTTCGGGAACTTGTCCACCGAGAACACTTCCAGCAGTTCGCCCTTCAGGCGCGCTTCCAGTTGCAGTTCGGCCAGCTCGGCCAGGTCGACCGCGCCCTGATTGGTCCAGGCCACGTTCGGCAGCAGCGGGAAGATGCCGGCCAGCGAGACACCGTGTGGCTTGACCAGGCGGTGCGACAGCAGGTGCAGCTTGAGGTAAGCCTCTGGGGTGGACGCCAGGGCACCGTCTTCGGCCAGCACGGTGGCGACCAGCGGCTTGTGGCTCTCGGCCAGGCGGGTCAGCAGGGCGGCCTGGGCGGCATCGACGCCTTTCAGGGCCTCGGCCAGTTGCGCGGCCTGGGCGTTGCTGAAGGCGATGGCCTGGTTGCCACCTTCATAGCCAAGGATCGGCGCGATGGCGGCGACCAGCTCGGCGGATGGGTTGAGCAAAGGCTGCGCGTAGAAGACTTCCAGCCAGGCGCCCTGGCGGTTCTGGGTGCCGACGCCGAAGGCCAGGCTGAACAGGGTATTGGACATGTGATTACCTCGTGCGAAATAGGGTAGGGGCTCAGGCCATGGCAGCGGCGTACAGGTCGGGCTTGAAGCCGACCAGGGTACGCGCGCCAAGGTCCAGCACCGGGCGTTTGATCATCGACGGCTGGGCCAGCATCAGCTCGACGGCCTTGGCCTGGTCGAGGTCTGCCTTGCTGGCGTCGTCCAGCTTGCGGAAGGTGGTGCCGGCACGGTTGAGGATGACTTCCCAGCCGTGTTCGTCGCACCAGCGGTTCAGGCTGTCACGGTCGATGCCTTGGGTTTTGTAATCGTGGAATTCGTAGGCGATGGCCTTGTCTTCGAGCCAGGTACGCGCCTTTTTCATGGTGTCGCAGGCTTTGATGCCGTAGAGCGTGTAGGTCATTGTGTACATTGGGGTTACAAGTCGCCCCAATCTCTCCGTTTCTCGATGTCAGTCGCGGGATTATGCGGGAACGATCTTCGCGGCGCCACGCCTGTGGCGCCCATGTTTACTGATCAGAATGTGTTCAAGCGACCAGGCGCTGTACCGATCCGATGATCTCATCGCCGTGCTGCTGTTCGGCAGTGCGCAAATCGAAGGCCGTCTGCAGGTTGAGCCAGAACTCGGGAGTGGTGTCCAGACAGATGGACAGGCGCAGTGCCATGTCGGCGGAAACACCGCCCCTTTCGCGCAGGATGTTGTTGACGGTTGGCGTTGCAACGCCCAGCGCTCTGGCCAGTGCCGCGGCGCTGAAGCCCATTTCCTTCTGGAAGTCCTCACGCAGGATTTCACCGGGATGGATTGGACGCATACCGTTCTTGAGCATGATGCACCTCAGTGGTAATCGACAATTTCAACGTTAACTGGCCCGTGGTCGGTCCAGGTGAAGCACAAGCGCCATTGGTCATTCACGCGGATACTATGTTGACCGGCACGATTGCCGCTCAGTGACTCAAGGCGGTTGCCAGGTGGCGACCGAAGATCTCGCAACTCTGTTGCAGCATCGAGCATGGCCAGTTTGCGCTCCGCGACTGACTTGATATCTGACCAACGCCGTGACTTTCCAGTGGTAAAGAGTGCTTCCGTGTCGGCACAGCTGAAGCTTCGAATCATGAGCGTGAACGCTTAACGTTATTCGTTAAGATTGATTATACGATTGGATCGCTGCAGTTCAAGCCTTCATCACGGAGCACGCGACTCGCAGGCAACGGTCACGACTGCTGGGTATCATCATGTTACATATTCCCCAGCCACCTGCGACTATCGTGGAGCGGTCCAGCATAGCCGGTCGCCGCTAACATATTGTTTCAAATGCGATGTTTCGCCCCCGCTGTCGTTGTTTCGATTACACAGGAAGCTTGCCCGATGCAGTCAGCCTATACCGTCCTAATCCTGCTGATGCTGGTGAGCCTGTCGAAACTGGTGGGGCGTGTGGTGCCGCTGCCGTTGCCGTTGGTGCAGATCGGCGCAGGTGCCTTGCTGGCCTGGCCCACCCTGGGCCTGCATGTGGCGCTGGACCCGGAACTGTTCCTGTTCCTGTTCCTGCCGCCGCTGCTGTTCGCCGATGGCTGGCGCATGCCCAAGCGCGAACTGTGGCGCATCCGCGGGCCGGTGGTGGCGCTGGCGGTGGGGCTGGTGCTGTTCACCGTGGTCGGCGCCGGTTACTTCATCCACTGGCTGCTGCCGAGTATTCCGCTGGCCGTCGCCTTCGCCCTGGCGGCGGTGTTGTCGCCCACCGATGCTGTGGCGGTCTCAGCCATCGCCCAGGATCGTTTGCCCACACCACTGATGCACATGCTCCAGGGCGAGGCGCTGATGAACGACGCCTCGGGCCTGGTGACCTTCAAGTTCGCCCTGGTCGCGGCCATCACCGGGGTGTTCTCCCTGACCGAAGCCAGCCTCACTTTCGTCCTTGTCGCCCTTGGCGGCCTGGCGGTGGGGGTGGTCCTGAGCTGGCTGGTGGGGCGCCTGCGCATGTGGATGATCACCCGCGGCTGGGACGACCCTGCCACCCACGTGGTGTTCATGTTGCTGCTTCCGTTCGCCGCCTATGTGCTGGCCGAGCGCCTTGGGGTGTCGGGCATTCTTTCGGCGGTGGCCGCCGGCATGATGCAGAGCTGGCTCGACCTGCTGCCACGCCAGACCAGCACGCGGCTGCTCAACCGCAGTGTCTGGTCGTTGCTCGAATTCGCCTTCAATGGCCTGATCTTCCTGCTATTGGGCCTGCAATTGCCGGACATCATCAAGGCGGTGGTCAGCCACGAGCCGACCGTCTGGCCGGCGTTGGCCTGGCGCTGTCTGGACGTGCTGGCGATTTTCGCCGCGCTGGTGTTGCTGCGCTTCGTCTGGGTGCAGAGCATCTGGCGTGCCATCGGCGTGGTGCGGCGCTGGCGCGGCAAACCGGCGCTGGTGCTGATGCCGACTGCGCGGTCGTGCTGGCTGTTGACCCTGGGTGGGGTACGCGGGGCGGTGACCCTGGCCGGCGTGATGTCGATTCCGTTGCTGATCGGGGCTGGCCAGGCCTTCCCTGAGCGCGACCTGCTGATCTTCATTGCCGCCGGGGTGATCCTGTTGTCGCTGGTCAGTGCCGTGATTGCCTTGCCCATCCTGCTGCGCGGCGTTACCCGGAGCCCGGATGAGCGTCTGCACCAGGAAGTTCAGGAAGCCTGGCGACGCACGGCGGAGGCTGCGATCCATGCATTGGAGGCAGAAGAGGTGACCGACGCCAACGCACCGCAGGACGCCGCCCAGGCCGCCCTGGCGGTCGAGCTCAAGGCGCGGTTGATGGCTGAGTACCGGGATGAGCTCGACAGTTACAACGACAGCGCCGAGGCCCGTGCCCTGGCCGAGCAGATGGACCTGCTGGAGCGCCGGCTGCGCCTGCGTGCACTGCGGGCCCAGCGTCTGGAGTTGTACAATCTGCATCGCCAGCACCTGGTCGGCGATGAAGTGGTGAGGCAGGTGTTGGGGGAACTGGATATGAGTGAAGCAAACCTTGGTGCAGTCAGGTAGGGGGCGTGGTCGTGCCAGCCACTCCCGGCAGGAAATGACTGGCCGGTAATCCGCGTCAGTCTTCGATTTTCTCCCGTCCAGGGTAGGCCATGCGCATGAACTGTTTGTCCTTGGCGCTGAGCTCGTCATTTCCGAGCACTTCCCAATCTCCTAGCGTCAATTCCTGTTTGACTGGGTAGTGCATGATGGAGGTCGGATCGTAATCCAGTGTGACAAAACCCTGTGCAGCGATGGGGAGATAATTGATTGCAATCATCTCCTCGATCATCGCTTCGAACTCTTCATCGCTCATGTCCTCGATCATTTCGTCGAGCTCTTCATCGCTCGTTTCTTCGATCATTTCGTCGAGCTCTTCATCGCTCGTTTCCTCGATCATTTCGTCGAGCTCTTCATCGGTCGTTGCCTCTGGCGCGAGGCGTCCAGTGAACCGGGCACGCAGCGCCTCGAGGTCCCATGGAATGTTGGCCATTGGGTGCTGATGCTCGTGAATCATGCCCAGAGCATGACCGAACTCATGCAGCACGATACGCCTGAAATGCTCATCGGCGGGCCGAACACCCAGGCTCATGCTGGGCCCGTCCATGTTCCGCGCAACAAGACCGAGCGCACTTTCGTTGAAATCGGGCGGCACCGCTGTGTCGATCCTGATATCGGCGGACTGGTCATCATCATCGACCAGTTCGAAGTCCAGGTTGGCATGCACCAGCCATGCTCGTGCTACTGCGACGATCGCCTGCTTCAGGTCTTCTTCAGGGTGACCGGTAAAAGAAATCCTGAGCGTGCTACCCGTCTCCCAGAAAATTGTATGGTCGCCAATTGAGCGTTTCTTGCGCGAACTGCGCGGCGTGCTCGGTACGCGACGCGTTTTCAGTCGTTTTGCGATTGAGGTTTCAAAAAGTATGTCTTGCATCGATGCGTTCCTCATTTGCTGGAGCTTGCGAGAATGGGCGCATCGGGCGGGGCAGCTGCGTTAGATAATGCTGCAAGGCTATTGCCTCATCTGTGATAGAGGAGGCGTGACTCTACGGCCGGTCTGGCTGAGTCCGAGATTGGCGTTTTCACCCTGGACGGCAGGGCAATTCGATTTCGTCGGATTGCCCTGCTGGTCGGTACTGGTTTCTGGGTGGCTCAGCGCACCAGGAAGGCCCGATTCCGCCCGGCGGCGTCGGTCAGGTGCAATACGCTCATTTGCGGCAGCCGTTCTGACCTGGCGCTGGATAGACCAGGCGCATGAACCGTTTGTCTTTCTGGCTGAGCTTGGTGTTCTGCCCGACTTCCCAATTGCCCCAGGTATGCGCCTGCCGGATGGGGTAGTGCATGATCGACTCTAGGTCGTAGGGCAGCATCGGTTGTACGTCGTCTTCGGCAAGGGGCAGGTACTGAATGTTGAGCTCTGTCTCGATTGCGGCCAGCAGTTCCTGCGGATCGTTCGTCTCCTGGCTCAGGGCCTGTGCCAACGCTTCTCGCAAGGCGTCGAGGTTCCATGGAATATAGGCATGAGGATGTTGATGCTCGTGTTCCATGCCCAGTGCATGACCAAATTCATGCAGCACGATCTGGTCGAACAGGGGGTCGGACAGGCTTACGCCTAACGCCATGCTGGCGTCTGTGACGAGTTGGGAATAGCGTCCCAGCAAGCTGTAGTTGACGTCTTCGGTCACGTCGGTGCGGATGCGGATTTCGGCGCGATCATCGTTGTCGTCGACGAGCTCGAACTGCAGGTATGCATGCTCAAGCCATAGGCTGGCCGTCTGCAAAACCGCCGTTTTCAGCCACGGATCAGGGGTGCCGGTGAACGATATCCTGAGCGTTTGCCCGGGCTGCCAGAAGGGCGAGTGGACGTCCAGGGAGCGTTTCTTGCGGATGCTGGAGGCTGCAGGCCTTGTGTGCAGTTTTTCGCGCAGGCGATAGAGCGTGTTGGCCAGAAGTACATCGGTCATCGGTGAGCACCTTTTCGATTGAACGGAGGTGCACTATCCGGTTTGCTGGTCGGGCTAGAGCGGTGCATATCGCTGGGCGATATCTGACCGGACGCGCCTTGGCCGATGGTGGGTTTTTCAGGCTGGACAAGACAGCCGGGCAGCCCAGGGCATGGCCGAACTCGTGGAGGACCGTGCGTTCGAAGCTGTCCATGTCCGGTGTCACACCTAATACCATCGATGCGCCTGCACTCCTGCGGGCGTCGGTGCCGAACATCGAGTAGTTCGCGGTGACGCTGCCACCGGTATGAATCTTGATCTGTGCGTCGAAGGTATCGTCATCGACCAGTTCGAAGCGCAGGTTGACGAACGGCAGCCATTGGCAGGCCGCGTTGAAAATCGCTTGCTTGAGGGATGCGCGGGGCTGGTTGACGAAGGTGATGCACAGGGTGCTGGCGGCTGGCCAGAATTTGTCTGCATACCCCAGCGAGCGTTTCTGGCGGTGGTGAGGGGCAGGGCCGTGGGCCCTGCAGTTGATGAGTTCGATCATGCTCTGGACTCCTGGTTGAAGGAGGCCAGAGCATTGGCCAAGGCCGTGCAGGCCATGCGGTAGCTATATTTTGGGCGGATGGCGGGCCATCCCCGTGTTCAGCGCTTGCTCAGGAACGCGCGGATGCGCTCGGCCGCCTCGATGCATTCGGCCAACGGCGCAACCAGCGCCATGCGCACACGCCCGGCACCCGGGTTGACGCCATCCACTTCGCGGGACAGGTACGAGCCCGGCACCACGGTCACGTGCTCGGCTTCGAACAGGTCGCGGGTGAAGGCGGCATCGTCGCTGCCCGGCACCTTGGCCCACAGGTAGAAGCTGCCGTCCGGGCGCTGCACGTCCATCACCGGCTGCAGGATGTCGAGCACCGCGTCGTACTTGGCGCGGTACTGGTCGCGGTTCTCGCGCACATGGGCCTCGTCCTGCCAGGCGGCGACGCTGGCCAGCTGGGTCTGCACCGGCATGGCGCAGCCGTGGTAGGTGCGGTACAGCAAAAACGGCTTGATGATGCTGGCATCGCCGACCACGAAGCCCGAGCGCAGGCCTGGCAGGTTGGAGCGCTTGGACAGGCTGTGGAACACCACGCAGCGCTTGAAGTCACTGCGGCCAAGCTCGGCGCAGGCGCTCAGCAGGCCCGGTGGCGGTGCGTCTTCGTCGAAGTACAGCTCGCTGTAGCACTCGTCGGCGGCGATCACGAAATCGTGCTCGTCGGCCAGGGCGATCAGCTTCTTCAGGGTGTCCATCGGCACCAGCGCACCGGTGGGGTTGCCCGGCGAGCACAGGAACAGGATCTGGCAGCGCTTCCACACTTCGGCCGGCACGGCGTCGAAGTCGGGGTTGAAACCATTGTCTTCCAGGCACGGCAGGTAATGTGGAGTGGCGCCGGCCAGCAGCGCCGCGCCTTCGTAGATCTGGTAGAACGGGTTGGGGCTGACCACCAGGCCGTCATCGGCACGGTTGACCACGGCCTGGGTGAAGGCGAACAGCGCCTCGCGGGTGCCGTTGACCGGCAGGATATGACGGTCGGCATCGAGCCAGCCGGCCGGCACGCCGAAACGCCGCTCACACCACTGGCCGATGGCCTGGCGCAGGGCGGGCAGGCCGATGGTGCTCGGGTACACCGCCAGCTTGTCGAGGTTGTCGGCCATGGCTTGGGCGACGAAGGCCGGCGATGCATGCTTCGGCTCACCGATCGACAGGGCGATGGCGCGTTTGTCCGCTGCCGGTTGTACGGTGCCCAGCAGGGCGCGCAGTTTCTCGAACGGGTAGGGCTGAAGCTGGGTCAAGGCATGGTTCATCGGCGCAAGGTCTCGTAATCGTCAAAAGGTCATGCGGGTAGGGCTGGCGTCGCTGGCCTGGCCGGCCTGCAGCTGCTGGACGATGGCCTCCTGCAGGCGGCTGCACAGCTGCGGGTCGGACAGCGGCTGGTTGTCGGCATCGGTGATGAAGAACACGTCTTCCACGCGTTCGCCCAAGGTGGCGATCTTGGCGTTCTGCAGCGACAGGTCGAACTCCAGGAAAATCCGCCCGATCCGTGCCAGCAGGCCGGGGCGATCGGGGGCGGTGATCTCGAGGATGGTCACCGGGCGCTGGGCGTCGTTGAGGATGGTCACCTGGGGTGGAAAGTCGAAATGCTTGAGCTGGCGCGGCACCCGGCGCTGGATGATGGTCGGGTAGTCCTCAGGGTTGCGCAGGGCTTCGGTCAGGCCGTCGCGGATCTGTTTGACCCGCTGCGGGTTGTCGCCGATCGAGCCGCCGTCGTTGTCGAGCACGATGTAGGTGTCGAGGGTGAACTGGCTGCTCGAGGTGATGATGCGCGCGTCGTGGATGTTCAGGTTGAGCTGCGACATCGCGGCGACGGTCACGGCGAAGAAGTCGTGCTGGTCGGGGGCGTAGATGAAGATCTGCGTGCCGCCCTCGAACTCGCGCTGGGTGGTCTCCTTGATCAGCACCAGCGGGCCGCCATCGGCCGGCTGCTGGAGGATCGCGTCGGAATGCCAGGCCACGTCGGCGGCGTTGTGCTTGAGGAAATAATCGTCGCCCAGCTGCGACCAGAGCTGCTCCACGTCGTCCGGATCGGTGCCTTCGCGCACCAGGATGTCCAGTGCTGCGGTTTGCGTCTGACGAATCTGCTCTTCGCGGTCCAGCGGGTTTTCCAGGCCGCGGCGCAGCGCGCGCTTGGTCTCGGTGTAGAGCTGGCGCAGCAGGCTGGCGCGCCAGGAGTTCCACAGGCTGGGGTTGGTGGCATTGATGTCGGCCACGGTCAGCACGTAGAGGTAGTCCAGGCGTGTCTCGTCGCCGACATGCAGGGCGAAATCGTTGATCACCTGTGGGTCGGAGAGGTCTTTGCGCTGGGCGGTGGTGGACATCACCAGGTGGTTCAGCACCAGCCAGACGATCAGGCGGCTGTCCCAGGCGGGTAGCTGGTGGCGCTCGCAGAACGCTTGCGCGTCGACGGCGCCCAGCTCGGAGTGGTCGCCCTGGCGGCCCTTGCCGATGTCATGGTACAGCCCGGCCAGGTAGATCAGCTCGGATTTGGGCAGGCGCCCCATGAGCTTGCTGGCCAGCGGGAATTTTTCCGACACCGGGGTGTACTGCAGTTTGCGCAGGTGCTTGATCAGGTTGAGGGTGTGCGCATCGACCGTATAAATGTGGAACAGGTCGTGCTGCATCTGCCCGACGATCAGGCCGAATTCCGGCAGGTAGCGGCCAAGAATACCGTAGCGGTTCATCCGGCGCAGGTTGCGGTGGATGCCGATCTCGCACTTGAACAGCTCGATGAACAGGCTGGTGTTGCGAATGTCGTGGCGGAACTTGTCGTCGATCAGGTGGCGGTGTTCGCGCAGCAGGCGCACGGTGTCGGCGCGTACCCCCTTGATTTCGGGGTGCTGGGCCATCAGCACGAAGATCTCGAGCATGGCGAAGGGGGTACGGCGGAACACGTTGGGGCTTACAGCTTCTATATAGCCGTCGTGCAGGCGGAAGCGGGCATTGAGCGGTGTGGTGCTGCCACTGTCGTCATCGGCGAGGATCACTTCCTCGAAGTGCTGGATGATCAGGTCGCACAACTGGCTGATGCTCATCACCACCCGGTAGTACTGCTGCATGAACTGCTCGATGGCGCGCTTGGGGTTTTCGTCGCTGTAGCCCAGCAACGTGGCGATGCTGCGCTGGTGGTCGAACAGCAGGCGATCTTCGGCGCGCCCGGCAAGCATGTGCAGGGCGTAGCGCACGCGCCAGAGGAAGGCCTGCGACGAGGCCAGCAACTCGTTCTCGCTCTCCAGCAGGAAGCCTTCGCCGGCCAGCGCGTGCAGGTTCAGGGTGCCGTACTGGCGGCGCGCCACCCACAGCACGGTCTGGATGTCGCGCAGGCCGCCTGGCCCACCTTTGACATTGGGCTCGAGGTTGTACTCGGTGTCGTTGTACTTGTGGTGGCGTGCCTTGAGTTCGGCGCGCTTGGCCAGGAAGAACTCCTTGCTCGGCCACATGTGCGCGGTGCTGGTGACTTCCAGCATGCGCTGGCGCAGCGACTCGGGGCCGGCAATGGTGCGGCTTTCCATCAGGTTGGTGATGACCGTGAGGTCGGCCCGGGCCTGCTCGGCGCACTCGTCCACGGTGCGCACGCTCTGGCCGACTTCCAGGCCGATGTCCCACAGCAGGGTGAGGAAGCGTTCGATGGCGTCGCGGTACTGCTCGTGCTCGGCGGCGTCGAGCAGGATCAGCAGGTCGATGTCCGACCAGGGGTGCAACTCGCCACGCCCGTAGCCGCCGACCGCCACCAGGGCGATGCCGTCCGCTTGGCCCCAGGTGAACTGGTGCCAGGCCTGCTGCAGGATGTTGTCGACGAACCAGGCGCGGTCCTCGATCAGCCGGCGAATTTCGCGGCCTTCACGGAAACGCTTGTCGAGCACCTCGCCGGCCATGCGAATGGCTTTCTTGAAAGCGGCGATGGGGCTTGCCTTGAGGGCCAGTTCCGCCTGGAACTGGCCACGGTCGAACAGCTCGGGATCCACCTGGGGCATCGAGTCGCGTTCCTGTGTATGAATATCAGGCCGAGGTGCGCGGCAGGGTGTCGTCCTTGCGCAGGGTGAACACCTCGTAGCCGGTGGCGGTCACCACCAGGGTGTGTTCCCACTGGGCGGAGAGCTTGCGGTCCTTGGTGATGGCGGTCCAGCCGTCGCCCAGTACCTTGGTGTCGGCCTTGCCCTGGTTGATCATCGGCTCGATGGTGAAGGTCATGCCTTCCTTGAGTTCCATGCCGGTGCCAGCGCGACCGTAGTGCAGGATCTGCGGCTCTTCGTGGAACACCTTGCCAATGCCGTGGCCGCAGAACTCGCGGACCACCGAGAAACCGTTCTTCTCGGCGTGCTTCTGGATCACTTCGCCGATGTCGCCCAGGCGGCAGCCCGGCTTGACCAGCTCGATGGCCTTGTACAGGCACTCCTGGGTGACTTGCGACAGGCGCTCGGCCCAGGGGGCGACGGTGCCGACGTGGAACATGCGGCTGGTGTCGCCGTGGTAGCCGTCCTTGATCACGGTGACATCGATGTTGATGGTGTCACCGTCCTTGAGCGGCTTCTCGTTGGGGATGCCGTGGCACACCACATGGTTGATCGAGGTGCAGATCGACTTGGGGAAGCCTTTGTAGTTGAGCGGCGCCGGGATAGCCTGCTGGACGTTGACGATGTAGTCATGGCACAGGCGGTCGAGCTCTTCGGTGGTGACACCGGGCTTGACGTGCGCTTCGATCATTTCCAGCACTTCGGCGGCCAGGCGGCCGGCAATGCGCATCTTTTCGATGTCTTCTGCAGTCTTGATGGTAACGGTCATGAACAGGCTCTCTACGGCACCGCGTACGGCGCAAACAAACGGGAAAGGCCGGATTCTAACAGAGCGCGGTGGCGATCTGTCGGGATAAACCGGTAGTTCCGGCGGTCTATTGAAGGCATTCTGGCCCCAAAGCGGGGCCGCTGCAAAAGCCGCTGACGGACGAAGCATCATGCGGGTTCCGTTCGTTCGTACTCTGTGGTATAAAATGCGCCGCTTTCGGGGGATGACCTCCGTAAGCTCAAACCCACACACGTGTCGACACGATGACCTGGGTGCCCCGAGTCCATGGATTCGCGGGTTGGTCATTGGGATGCGTGGAGGCCCAACCCGACTTATCAAGGAACTATCATGTCCCAAGTCAACATGCGCGATATGCTGAAGGCCGGTGTGCACTTCGGCCACCAGACCCGTTACTGGAACCCGAAAATGGGCAAGTACATTTTCGGCGCGCGCAACAAGATCCACATCATCAACCTGGAAAAAACCCTGCCGATGTTCAACGACGCTCTGTCGTTCGTCGAGCGCCTGGCCCAGGGCAAGAACAAGATCATGTTCGTCGGCACCAAGCGTTCCGCCGGCAAGATCGTCGCCGAGCAAGCTGCTCGTTGCGGTTCGCCATACGTTGACCACCGCTGGTTGGGCGGCATGCTGACCAACTACAAGACCATCCGTGCTTCGATCAAGCGTCTGCGCGACCTGGAAGTCCAGGCCGAAGATGGCACCTTCGCCAAGCTGACCAAGAAAGAAGCCCTGATGCGTTCGCGCGATCTGGAAAAACTGGACCGCAGCCTGGGTGGTATCAAGGACATGGGCGGTCTGCCTGACGCACTGTTCGTTATCGACGTTGATCACGAGCGCATCGCGATCACCGAAGCCAACAAGCTGGGCATCCCGGTTATCGGCGTTGTCGATACCAACAGCAGCCCAGAAGGCGTTGACTACGTCATTCCAGGTAACGACGACGCCATCCGCGCCATCGAGCTGTACATGACTTCGATGGCTGACGCCGTCATCCGCGGCCGCAACAACGTTGCTGGCGGCACCGAAGTCTACGTTGAAGAAGCGGCTGCACCTGCTGCTGAGTAATTGACGCTTAGCGTCTACTTGGCACGCAAAAAGGGGGCTAGGCCCCCTTTTTGCCACCTTGAAATCCTGCTGTCAGCAACGGCCCCGCATCATGGGCGCGCTGATGCATAAAAGCAGCGGATTTGCAGAATTTAACGCCCGTGAAGAGCGGGTGGAATGGTTGAAAAACTTTCCAAGAGGATTTTGAAATGGCAGCAATTACTGCAGCGCTGGTCAAAGAACTGCGCGAGCGTACCGGCGAAGGCATGATGGATTGCAAGAAGGCCCTGGAAAAGGCCGGCGGCGACATCGAAAAAGCCATCGACGACATGCGTGCTTCGGGCGCCATCAAGGCCGCCAAGAAAGCCGGCAACGTTGCCGCTGAAGGCGCTATCGCGGTCAAGACCGACGGTAAAGCCGCTGTTCTGCTGGAAGTGAACTCGCAGACCGACTTCCTGGCCCTGCAAGACGACTTCAAGAACTTCGTCGCTGAAAGCGTTGAAGAAGCCTTCGCTCAGAAGCTGACCGAAGCTGCTCCGCTGATCGCTTCCCGCGAAGCCGCTCGTGAAGCCCTGGTTGCCAAGTGCGGCGAGAACGTCAACATCCGTCGCCTGGTGCGCGTTGAGGGTGACGTTGTCGGTGCCTACCTGCACGGCAACAAGATCGGTGCTGTCGTTGTCCTGAAAGGCGGCGACGTCGAGCTGGCCAAGAACATCGCCATGCACGTTGCAGCGTCGAACCCAGAGTTCCTGGATGCGTCGGAAATTTCCGCCGAGGCCGTCGAGCGCGAGAAGAACGTCTTCCTGCAGCTGAACGCCGACAAGATCGCCGGCAAGCCGGAAAACATCGTTGAAAACATGGTCAACGGCCGTATTTCCAAGTTCAAAGCCGAAGCGTCGCTGAAAGAGCAGGCCTTCGTCATGAACCCGGAAGTCAAAGTCGGCGAGCTGGCCAAGAAAGCCGGTGCTGAAATCGTTTCCTTCACCTACTTCAAAGTAGGCGAAGGCATCGAGAAGCCAGTCGACAACTTCGCTGAAGAAGTTGCTGCTCAGCTGGCTGCTGCCAAGCAGTAAGACAGACTCGTCTGTCGCCCCAAAGAGGCTGCCCGCTCACGCGCGCAGCCTCTTTGTCAAAGCGGCAGCGGTTTACCCAACCGCTGCTCGCTGACGCAGAAGCTGCGTCACGCTAGAGTTACGCGCAGGCTGAAACAGCCCGCCAGAATTTTACAAACGCCGCAGGAGAGATTCGCAATGGCTCAGCAGGGCAGTGGTTATCAGGCTCGCTATAAACGCATTCTACTCAAACTGAGCGGCGAGGCCCTGATGGGCTCGGAAGAGTTCGGGATCGACCCCAAGGTCCTGGATCGCATGGCGCTGGAAGTCGGCCAGCTGGTCGGTATCGGTGTTCAGGTCGGTCTGGTGATCGGTGGTGGCAACCTGTTCCGTGGTGCGGCGCTCAGCGCAGCCGGCATGGACCGTGTCACCGGCGACCACATGGGCATGCTGGCAACTGTGATGAACGCCCTGGCCATGCGCGACGCGCTGGAGCGTGCGAACATCACCGCCATCGTCATGTCGGCCATCTCCATGGTCGGTGTGACCGATCACTATGATCGCCGCAAAGCCATGCGCCACCTGAACGCCAAAGAAGTGGTGATCTTCGCTGCCGGTACCGGCAACCCGTTCTTTACCACCGACTCTGCCGCTTGCCTGCGCGCCATCGAAATCGATGCCGACGTAGTATTGAAAGCAACCAAGGTCGATGGTGTATACACTGCAGATCCATTCAAAGACCCGCATGCCGAGAAGTTCGATCATCTGACCTACGATGAAGTGCTGGATCGCAAGCTGGGTGTGATGGACCTGACGGCAATCTGTCTGTGCCGCGACCACAAGATGCCGCTGCGCGTCTTCAACATGAATAAGCCTGGCGCCCTGCTGAACATCGTGCACGGCGGCGCTGAAGGAACCCTGATCGAGGAAGTTCAGAAATGATCAACGACATCAAGAAAGACGCCCAGGACCGCATGGGCAAGTCCATCGAGGCGCTGGGTCGCCACCTGGCTGCCATCCGCACCGGCCGTGCCCACCCGAGCATCCTGGACAGCGTCAAGGTCTCGGCCTGGGGTAGCGACATGCCGCTGAACCAGGTGGCCGCGATCACCGTCGAAGATGCCCGCACCCTGAAGATCGTCGCGCACGACAAGAACCTCAGCGCAGCCATCGAGAAGGCCATCCTGACCTCCGACCTGGGCCTGAACCCGTCCAGCGCCGGTACCACCATCCGTGTACCGATGCCGGCCCTGACCGAGGAAACCCGCAAGGGTTACACCAAGCAGGCCAGCGGCGTTGCCGAAGATGCCAAGGTTGCCGTGCGCAACGTGCGCCGCGATGCCCTTGCCGACTTGAAGAAGCTGACCAAGGACAAGGAAATCAGCGAAGACGAAGAGCGTCGCGCCGCTGACGAAATCCAGAAGCTGACCGACAAGTTCGTCGCCGAAGTCGACGCCGCGTACAAAGCCAAGGAAAAGGACCTGTTGGCCGTCTAAGGCCGAGGTTTTTTAATGGAAAAGACCAAGCTGGCGGCACCGTCTTCGGTGCCGCGTCACGTCGCGATCATCATGGATGGCAACAATCGCTGGGCGAAGAAGCGCCTGTTGCCCGGTGTTGCCGGGCACAAGGCGGGTGTCGATGCCGTGCGTGCGGTCATCGAAGTCTGCGCCGAGTCCGGGGTTGAAGTACTGACTCTGTTCGCCTTCTCCAGCGAGAACTGGCAGCGCCCGGCCGAAGAGGTCGGGGCGTTGATGGAGTTGTTCTTCTCTGCGTTGCGCCGCGAGGCCAAGCGGCTGAATGACAACAACATCAGCCTGCGCATTATTGGCGACCGTTCGCGCTTCCACCCTGAACTGCAAGCAGCGATGCGCGAGGCCGAGGCAGCCACTGCCGGCAGCAATCGGTTCATCCTGCAGATTGCCGCCAACTACGGTGGTCAGTGGGATATCGCCCAGGCGGCCCAGCGCCTGGCGCGGGAAGTCCAGGCCGGTCATCTGCGCCCGGACGACATCACTCCCGAGCTGCTGCAGACGTGCCTGGCCACTGGTGACCTGCCGCTGCCCGACCTGTGCATCCGCACCGGCGGCGAGCGTCGCATCAGCAACTTCCTGCTGTGGCAGCTGGCCTATGCCGAGCTGTACTTCTCCGACCTGTTCTGGCCGGACTTCAAACACGAGGCCATGCGTAACGCGCTGGCCGATTTCGCTTCGCGCCAGCGCCGCTTCGGTAAGACCAGCGAGCAGGTCGAAGCCGGAGCCCGTGCTTAATGCTTAAACAACGCATCATTACTGCGCTGATCCTGTTGCCGGTCGCGCTGGGTGGTTTCTTCCTGCTCAACGGTGGGGATTTCGCCTTGTTCATCGGCTTCGTGGTCACGCTGGGTGCCTGGGAGTGGGCGCGGTTGGCCGGGCTGGTGGCCCAGCCGCTGCGCATTGCCTATGCCGCGGTGGTCGCTGGCGCGCTGATGCTGCTCTATCTCATGCCCGACCTTGCGCCCTGGGTGCTGGGTGCCTCGGTGATCTGGTGGGCACTGGCCACCTGGCTGGTGCTGACCTACCCGCGCAGCAACGAGCTGTGGACCAGCGCCGCCTGTCGTTTGCTGATCGGCCTGCTGATCCTGTTGCCGGCCTGGCAGGGGTTGGTGCTGCTCAAGCACTGGCCGCAGGGCAACTGGCTGATCCTGGCGGTCATGGTGCTGGTCTGGGCCGCCGACATCGGCGCCTACTTCTCGGGGCGTGCCTTCGGCAAGCGCAAGCTGGCGCCGCAGGTCAGCCCGGGCAAGAGCTGGGAAGGTGTCTACGGTGGGCTGGCCGTCAGCCTGCTGATCAGCCTGGGTGTTGCCCTGTACCGCGACTGGAGTGTTGGCCAGTTGCTGCTGGGCTTGCTGGGCGCAGTGGTGGTGGTCATGTCTTCGGTGGTCGGTGACCTGACCGAGAGCATGTTCAAGCGCCGCGAAGGGATCAAGGACAGCAGCAACCTGCTGCCCGGCCACGGTGGCGTGCTCGACCGTATCGACAGCCTGACCGCGGCCATTCCGATGTTCGCCGTGCTGCTGTGGGCCGCCGAGTGGGGTGTACTGTGAGTGGCGTGCAGCGCATCACGGTACTGGGCGCTACCGGCTCCATCGGCCTGAGTACCCTGGATGTCATTGCCCGACACCCCGAGCGCTACCAGGTCTTCGCGCTGACCGGCTACTCCCGAGTCGACGAGTTGCTGGCGCTGTGCGAGCGCCATCGTCCGGCGTTCGCCGTGGTGCCGAGCGCCGAAGCGGCCATCCGTCTGCGTGCGGGCTTGGCTGCTGCAGGCTGCGCCACCGAGGTGCTCGAGGGTGAGGCAGGTTTGTGCCAGGTCGCGGCCGCGCCGGAAGTGGATGCAGTGATGGCGGCCATCGTTGGCGCCGCAGGCTTGCGTCCAACCCTGGCGGCGGTCGAGGCGGGCAAGAAGGTGCTGCTGGCCAACAAGGAAGCGCTGGTGATGTCCGGCGCGCTGTTCATGGACGCCGTGCGTCGCAGTGGCGCCGTGCTGCTGCCGATCGACAGCGAGCACAATGCGATCTTCCAGTGCATGCCAGGCGACTACGCCCGCGGCCTGAGTGCGGTGGGGGTGCGGCGCATTCTGCTCACTGCCTCGGGCGGCCCGTTCCGCGAAATGCCGGCGGCGGCGCTGGTCGATGTCACGCCTGAACAAGCCTGTGCCCATCCCAACTGGTCCATGGGGCGCAAGATATCGGTCGACTCGGCCAGCATGATGAACAAGGGCCTGGAGCTGATCGAGGCCTGCTGGCTGTTCGATACGGCGCCTGCGACCGTGGAAGTGGTGGTGCACCCGCAAAGCGTGATCCACTCGCTGGTCGACTATGTCGATGGCTCGGTGCTCGCCCAGCTGGGCAACCCGGACATGCGTACCCCGATCGCCAACGCCCTGGCCTGGCCGGAGCGTATCGATTCGGGGGTTGCGCCACTGGACCTGTTCGCCATCGCCCGTCTGGATTTCCAGGCCCCCGACGAACAGCGCTTCCCTTGCCTGCGCCTGGCGCGTCAGGCTGCCGAGGCGGGCAATAGTGCGCCAGCGGTACTCAATGCCGCCAACGAAGTGGCGGTGGACGCGTTCCTGGCGCGGCGTATCCGCTTCCCGGAGATCGCGAGTATGATCGAGCAGGTGCTCGAACAGGAGCCTGTGGTGCCAGTTGCCACCCTCGATGCGGTGTTCGCCGCCGACCAGCGTGCGCGGGAGCTGTCCCGTGAGTGGCTGAGGCGCCACGGCCGCTGAGCGGCAGCACCGAACGTCTTGCGGAGATAGCACATGACTGCGCTGTACATGATTGTTGGCACCCTGGTGGCATTGGGTGTGCTGGTCACTTTTCACGAGTTCGGTCACTTCTGGGTGGCGCGGCGCTGTGGCGTCAAGGTGCTGCGCTTCTCGGTAGGCTTCGGCACGCCGCTGTTGCGTTGGCATGATCGGCAGGGTACCGAGTTCGTGGTGGCAGCCATCCCCCTGGGTGGCTACGTCAAAATGCTCGATGAGCGCGAGGGCGAGGTCCCGCCGGCGCTGATCGAGCAGTCGTTCAACCGCAAGTCGGTACGCCAGCGCATCGCCATCGTTGCCGCCGGTCCCATCGCCAACTTCCTGCTCGCCATCCTGTTCTTCTGGGTCATCGCCATGCTCGGCACCCAGCAGGTGCGCCCGGTCATCGGTGCAGTCGAGTCGGGCAGCCTGGCGGCTGTCGCCGGCTTGAGCGCGGGTCAGGAAATTGTCTCGGTTGACGGTGAGCCGACCAATGGCTGGTCGGCGGTCAACCTGCAACTGGTACGTCGCCTCGGCGAGAGCGGCACCCTGCGCGTGGGCGTACTCGATGAGGGCGCAACGGCCCCGCAGCAGCGCGATATCCAGTTGAGCCATTGGCTCAAGGGCGTCGATGAGCCCGACCCGATCCAGTCGCTTGGCCTGCGCCCATGGCGCCCGGCAGTGACGCCGGTGCTGGCCGAGATCGATCCCAAGGGCCCTGCCGCAGCGGCGGGGCTCAAGACCGGCGACAAGCTGTTGGCCCTCGATGGTGTGGCGTTGGCTGACTGGCAGCAGGTGGTCGATGCCGTTCGCGCCCGCCCTGAACAAAAGGTCAATCTGCGCATCGAACGTGACGGCGCGCAGCTGGAGCTGCCGGTAACGCTGGCGCGCAAGGGTGAAGGCCAGGCAGCCGGTGGTTATCTGGGCGCCGGTGTGAAAGGCGCGCAATGGCCGCCGCAGATGCTCCGCGAAGTCAGCTACGGCCCGCTTGAGGCCGTGGGCGAGGGCCTTTCGCGGACCTGGAGCATGAGTGTCCTGACCCTTGAATCGTTGAAGAAAATGCTGTTCGGGGAGCTCTCGGTAAAAAACTTGAGCGGACCGATAACCATTGCTAAAGTGGCGGGCGCTTCAGCCCAGTCGGGCGTTGGGGATTTCCTGAATTTCCTGGCCTACCTGAGCATAAGCCTGGGGGTTCTGAATTTGCTGCCTATTCCAGTACTGGATGGGGGGCATTTGCTGTTCTACCTGATCGAGTGGGCGCGCGGTCGTCCGCTCTCGGATCGGGTGCAGGGTTGGGGGGTCCAGATCGGTATCAGTTTGGTCATAGGGGTGATGTTGCTCGCCCTGATCAACGATCTGGGTCGACTATAAAAGCTTCGCTCAATCGCGAAACCTGCTGCCTCTTTGCGGCGGGTTGTTTATTGCCAGTTGGAATAAAAGGACTTCATGAAACGTCTGCTGCTAACTGCGGTCCTCTCCGCACTGATGATCGCTGAAGTTCACGCCGAGTCCTTCACCATCTCCGATATTCGTGTCAACGGCCTGCAGCGGGTTTCCGCCGGCAGCGTGTTCGGCGCCCTGCCGCTGAACGTCGGCGATCAGGTCGATGACCGCCGTCTGGTCGACTCCACCCGCTCGCTGTTCAAGACCGGTTTCTTCCAGGACATCCAGCTGAATCGCGACGGCAATGTCCTGATCATCAACGTGGTCGAGCGCCCGTCGGTCGCCAGCATCGAGATCGAAGGCAACAAGGCCATCAGCACCGAAGACCTGATGAAGGGCCTCAAACAGTCGGGCCTGGCCGAAGGCGAGATCTTCCAGCGCGCGACGCTCGAAGGCGTGCGTAACGAACTGCAGCGCCAGTATGTGGCCCAGGGCCGCTATTCGGCCGAAGTCGACGCCGAAGTCGTGCCGCAGCCGCGCAACCGGGTTGGCCTGAAGATCAAGATCAACGAAGGCACCGTCGCTGCGATCCAGCACATCAACGTGGTCGGCAACACGGTGTTCGACGACGAAACCCTGGGCCAGCTGTTCGAGCTGAAAACCACCAACTGGCTGTCGTTCTTCAAGAACGACGACAAGTACGCCCGCGAGAAGCTGTCCGGTGACCTCGAGCGCCTGCGCTCCTATTACCTGGACCGCGGCTACATCAACATGGACATCGCGTCCACCCAGGTGTCCATCACCCCGGACAAGAAGCACGTCTACATCACCGTCAACATCAATGAAGGCGAGAAGTATACCGTCCGTGACGTGAAGCTCTCCGGCGACCTCAAGGTCCCCGAAGACCAGGTCAAGTCGCTGCTGCTGGTACAGCCGGGCCAGGTGTTCTCGCGCAAGGTGATGACCACCACTTCCGACCTCATTACCCGCCGCCTGGGTAACGAGGGCTACACCTTCGCCAACGTCAACGGCGTGCCACAGCCTAACGACCAGGATCACACCGTCGACATCATGTTCGTCGTCGATCCGGGCAAGCGTGCCTACGTCAACCGCATCAACTACCGCGGCAACACCAAGACCGAAGACGAAGTGCTGCGTCGTGAAATGCGCCAGATGGAAGGTGGCTGGGCTTCGACCTACCTGATCGATCAGTCCAAGACCCGCCTCGAGCGCCTGGGCTTCTTCAAGGAAGTCAACGTCGAGACCCCGGCGGTGCCAGGCACCGACGACCAGGTCGACGTCAACTACAGCGTCGAAGAGCAGGCCTCCGGTTCGATCACCGCCAGCGTCGGTTTCGCCCAGAGTGCCGGTTTGATCCTCGGTGGCTCGATCAGCCAGACCAACTTCCTGGGTACTGGTAACAAGGTGTCCATCGGCCTGACTCGTTCGGAATACCAGACCCGCTACAACTTCGGCTTCGTTGACCCCTACTTCACTGCCGACGGCGTGAGCCTGGGCTACAACGCCTTCTACCGCAGCACCAACTACGACGACCTCGATGTCGACGTGGCCAGCTATGCGGTCGACAGCCTCGGTGCCGGCGTCAGCCTCGGCTACCCGATCAGCGAGACTTCGCGCCTGACCTACGGCCTGACCGTGCAGCAGGACAAGCTCAAGACCGGCCGTTACACCGTCGACGAGATCTTCAAGTTCATTCAGGACGAGGGTGACAGCTTCCTTAACTTCAAGGCTTCGGTCGGCTGGTCCGAATCGACCCTGAACAAAGGTGTGCTGGCAACCCGTGGTCACTCGCAAAGCCTGACCCTGGAAACCACCGTGCCGGGCAGCGACCTGTCGTTCTACAAGCTCGACTACCGCGGCCAGCTGTTCAAGCCAATCAATAACGACTACACCCTGCGCCTGCACACCGAGCTGGGCTATGGTGATGGCTTCGGTAGCACTTCGGGCCTGCCGTTCTACGAGAACTACTACGCTGGTGGCTTCAACTCCGTGCGTGGTTTCAAGGACAGCAGCCTGGGGCCGCGCAGCACGCCAAGCCGCGGTGCAGCCGTTACGGGTAACCAGGGCACCATCGCCGACCCGGACCAGGATCCGCTGCCGTTCGGTGGCAACGTGCTGGTGCAGGGCGGTGTAGAACTGCTGTTCCCGCTGCCGTTCGTCAAGGACCAGCGTTCCCTGCGCACCTCCGTGTTCTGGGATGTGGGTAACGTGTTCGACACCAATTGCGGCTCGAAGCCGGATTGCACCAAGGTCGGTTTCTCCGACATGGCCAGCTCCGTTGGTCTGGGTGTGACCTGGATCACCGCGCTGGGCCCGTTGAGCTTCAGCCTGGCGATGCCGATCAAGAAGCCGGACGACGCCGACACCCAGGTGTTCCAATTCTCTCTGGGCCAGACCTTCTAAGGTCGGCCCTTGCATAACGACAACGGTTTATCCAGGAGTGCATCGTGCGTAAGTTGACCCAACTGGCCCTCGTGGCTGCGGCGCTGGTCGCCACCCCGGCTTTCGCCGAAATGAAGGTTGCCGTGCTGAACTATCAGATGGCCCTGCTCGAGTCCGATGCGGCCAAGAAGTACGCCGTTGACGCCGAGAAAAAATTCGGCCCGCAACTGACCAAGCTCAAGGGCCTGGAAAGCAGCGCCAAAGGCATCCAGGATCGCCTGATCAAGGGCGGCGATAAAATGGCCCAGCCTGAGCGCGAGCGCCTGGAGCTCGAATTCAAGCAGAAGGCCCGTGACTTCCAGTTCCAGTCCAAGGAGCTGAACGAAGCCAAGGCCGTGGCCGACCGCGACATGCTCAAGCAGCTCAAGCCCAAGCTGGACGGCGCTGTCGAAGAAGTGATCAAGAAGGGTGGCTTTGATCTGGTGCTCGAGCGTGGCGCGGTCATCGATGTCAAACCGCAGTACGACATCACCCGCCAGGTCATCGAGCGCATGAACCAAGCCCGTTGATATGACCGTGACCATGACGCTCGGCCAGCTGGCCGAGGCCCTCGGGGCTGAGCTCAAGGGCCCCGAGGCGCTGCAGATCAGTGGGCTGGCCACCTTGCAGGAGGCCGGGCCCGGGCAACTGAGCTTCCTCGCCAACAAGCAGTACCGCAAGTACCTGGACAATGCCCAGGCAGGTGCGGTGCTGCTCAAGGCCGAGGATGCCGCAGCCTTTGCCGGCAACGCACTGATCGTGCCCGACCCGTATCTTGCCTATGCGCGTATTTCGCACCTGTTCGACCCCAAGCCCAAGGCTGTGGCGGGAATTCATCCCAGCGCCGTGGTAGCCGAGGACGCACAGGTGGATGCCAGCGCCAGCATCGGTCCCTTCGCGGTGATCGAAGCCGGCGTGCGTATTGGCGCGAACGTCACGGTCGGCGCGCACTGCTTCATTGGTGCCCGTTGCGTCATTGGTGAGGGTGGCTGGCTTGCGCCGCGGGTCACGCTGTATCACGACGTGACCATCGGCAAGCGTGTGGTCATCCAGTCTGGCGCCGTGATCGGTGGCGAGGGCTTCGGTTTCGCCAACGAGAAGGGCGTGTGGCAGAAGATCGCCCAGATCGGTGGCGTGACGCTGGGCGATGACGTGGAGATTGGCGTGAACACCGCCGTCGACCGCGGTGCGCTGTCGGATACCCTGATCGGCAATGGCGTCAAGCTCGACAACCAGATCCAGATCGCCCACAACGTGCAGGTCGGTGACCACACGGCGATGGCGGCCTGCGTCGGTATTTCCGGCAGCACCAAGATCGGCAAGCATTGCATGATTGCGGGCGGTGTCGGCATGGTCGGGCATATCGAGGTGTGCGACAACGTATTCGTTTCCGGCATGACCATGGTTACCCGTTCGATCACCGAGCCAGGCGGCTATTCTTCTGGCACGGCCATGCAACCACTGGCCGAATGGCGCAAGAGTGCCGCGCGGATTCGCCAGCTGGACGAGACGGCCAAGCGCCTGCAGCAGTTGGAAAAACGTGTCGATTCAGTGACCTCAGGTGGCCAGCCGACATCAGAAGGCTAATACGGCTTTCTGAGCAAGCGTGCACAATCGCTAGCTGGCTCCTCTTTGGATCTGCAAAAGGAGCGTGTGGTCAGCACCTGCGCTCCCTATTCTTATTACAGGCTTCCCCCCGAAATGATGGACATCAACGAGATTCGCGAATACCTGCCTCACCGTTACCCGTTCCTGCTGGTGGACCGGGTCACGGATCTGGATTTCGAGGCCCAGAGCATTCGTGCCTACAAGAATGTCAGCATCAACGAGCCGTTCTTCAACGGGCATTTCCCGCAGCACCCGATCATGCCGGGCGTGCTGATCATCGAGGCGATGGCCCAGGCGGCCGGGATTCTCGGTTTCAAGATGCTCGATGCCAAACCGGCTGA
The DNA here is from genome assembly GCF_050586605.1 of Pseudomonas sp. ES1. Classification (NCBI taxonomy): domain Bacteria; kingdom Pseudomonadati; phylum Pseudomonadota; class Gammaproteobacteria; order Pseudomonadales; family Pseudomonadaceae; genus Pseudomonas; species Pseudomonas sp. ES1. The sequence continues at coordinate 70,993 of NZ_JBOBDM010000026.1, forward strand.
TGGCACCCTGTACTACTTCGTCGGCTCCGACAAGCTGCGTTTCCGCCAGCCTGTGCTGCCGGGCGACCAGTTGGTGCTGGAAGCCAAATTCATCAGCCGCAAGCGCATGATCTGGAAGTTCGAATGCCGTGCGCTGGTTGATGGCAAGGCCGTCTGCTCGGCAGAAATCACTTGCGCGGAACAGTCCCTATGAATTCGATTGACCCTCGGGCGATCATCGACCCCTCGGCCAAGTTGGCCGAAGGCGTCGAGGTCGGCCCTTGGTCGATCGTAGGCCCTGATGTGGAAATCGGCGAGGGTACCGTTATCGGGCCCCATGTGGTGCTCAAGGGCCCGACCCGCATTGGCAAACACAACCGTATCTACCAGTTCAGCTCCATCGGTGAAGACACCCCGGACCTGAAGTACAAGGGTGAACTCACCCGCCTGGTGATCGGCGATCACAATGTGATTCGCGAGGGTGTCACCATCCATCGCGGTACCGTGCAGGACCGTTCGGAAACCACCCTGGGCGACCACAACCTGATCATGGCCTACGCGCACATCGGCCACGACAGCGTGATTGGCAACCACTGCATCCTGGTCAACAACACTGCGTTGGCTGGCCATGTGCATGTGGGTGACTGGGCGATCCTCTCCGGCTACACGCTGGTGCACCAGTATTGCCACATCGGTGCCCACGCCTTCTCCGGCATGGGGACGGCGATCGGCAAGGACGTCCCGGCGTTCGTCACGGTATTCGGCAGCCCGGCCGAAGCACGCAGCATGAACTTCGAAGGTTTGCGCCGTCGCGGTTTCAGCGACGAAGTGCTGCATGCCCTGCGCCGTGCCTACAAGGTGGTCTATCGCCAGGGGCTGACCGTCGAAGAAGCGTTGAAGGAACTTGAGGAATTGGCCAGCCAGTTCCCTGAAGTCGATGTGTTCCGCAAATCGATCGTCGATTCCGCGCGCGGCATCACCCGCTGATATGGCCCAACTCTGTGTTGCGTTGGTCGCGGGTGAGGCCAGCGGCGATATCCTTGGCTCCGGCCTGATGCGCGCCATCAAGGCCCGCCACCCCGATGTGCGCTTCATCGGCGTGGGCGGGCCCTTGATGGAAGCTGAGGGCATGACGTCCTACTTCCCCATGGAACGCCTGGCGGTGATGGGCCTGGTCGAAGTGCTGGGGCGCCTGCGTGAGCTGCTCAAGCGGCGCAAGCTGCTGATCCAGACGCTGATCGACGAAAAGCCCGACGTTTTCATCGGTATCGACGCGCCGGACTTCACCCTCAACATCGAACTCAAGCTGCGTCAGGCCGGGATCAAGACCGTGCACTACGTCAGCCCATCCGTATGGGCGTGGCGGCAGAAGCGCGTGTTGAAGATTCGCGAAGGCTGCGACCTGATGCTGACCCTGCTGCCGTTCGAGGCGCGCTTCTATGAAGAGCAGGGCGTGCCGGTGCGGTTCGTCGGCCACCCGTTGGCTGACACCATACCGTTAGAGGCTGATCGCAGCGGAGCCCGCAGCGAACTCGGGCTGGCCGCCGGGCCAGTGGTGGCGTTGATGCCAGGTAGCCGTGGCGGCGAAGTAGGGCGCCTGGGCGCACTGTTCCTGGACGCTGCCCAGCGTCTGGTCGAGCTGGTGCCGGGCGTACGCTTTGTGCTGCCCTGCGCGAATGCCGCGCGGCGTGCGCAAGTCGAGCAGATGCTCGCAGGGCGCGAGCTGCCCTTGACCCTACTGGACGGCCAGTCGCACACAGCCCTGGCGGCGTGCGATGCGGTACTGATCGCGTCCGGTACCGCCACGCTGGAGGCGATGCTGTACAAGCGGCCGATGGTGGTCGCCTATCGCCTGGCGCCGCTGACGTACTGGATCCTCAAACGCATGGTCAAGAGCCCCTACGTGTCGCTGCCCAACCTGCTGGCCCAGCGCCTGCTGGTGCCGGAGCTGCTGCAGGACGCCGCCACCAGCGAAGCCCTGGCCCAGACCCTGGCACCGCTGGTCAAGGACGGCTCGCAGCAGACCGAAAGCTTCGATCAGATCCACCGTACCCTGCGCCGTGACGCCTCCAATCAGGCGGCTGACGCGGTGCTTGCCCTGTTGAAGGATCGCTGACATGCAGATGGGACTGGATTTCAACCTGGTCGAGGACCTGGTCGCCGGTGTCGACGAAGTCGGCCGCGGCCCGCTGTGCGGCGCGGTCGTGACTGCAGCGGTGATCCTCGATCCTCGGCGCCCGATCCTTGGCCTGAACGACTCGAAGAAACTCACCGAAGCCAAGCGCGAGGCGTTGTTCGACGAGATCTGCGAGAAAGCCCTGAGCTTCTGCATCGCCCGCGCCGAGGTCGAGGAAATCGACCGCCTGAACATTCTGCAAGCCACCATGCTGGCCATGCAGCGCGCGGTCGAAGGGTTGCACGTCACGCCCAAACTGGCGCTGATCGACGGCAACCGCTGCCCGAAACTGGCGGTGCCGGCGGCGCCAGTGGTCAAGGGGGATTCCCAGGTGCCGGCCATTGCCGCCGCGTCGATCCTGGCCAAGGTCACCCGTGACCGTGAGATGAGCGCGTTCGAGCTGATCTACCCGGGCTACGGGATCGGCGGGCACAAGGGCTACCCGACGCCGGTGCACCTGGAGGCGCTGGCACGGCTTGGGCCTACGCCGATTCACCGGCGCTCGTTCGCGCCGGTGCGGGCGGCTTGGGAGGCCCGTGAGGGGCTGTCCACTTCCTTGATCTGATCCATTGGGGCCGCTTCGCGCCCTTTTCGCCGGCAAGCCGGCTCCCACAGGCCGGTGCAGACTTCAAGAGCTGCACTGTAACTGTGGGAGCCGGCTTGCCGGCGAAAGGGCTGCGAAGCGGCCCCATACATTCCGCCCGTTTACGCTACAATCCCGCCCTTGTCGTTCAGCACTGCTACAGGACTTTCCATGTCGGTTTCCTTCATTCACCTTCGCGTGCATTCCGAATTCTCCCTGGTCGACGGCCTGGTGCGGATCAAGCCGCTGGCCAAGGCCTTGGCCGGGATGAACATGCCGGCGGTGGCGATCACCGACCAGAGCAACATGTGCTCGCTGGTGAAGTTCTACAAGACCGCCATGGGCGCCGGTATCAAGCCGATCTGCGGCGCAGACCTGTGGCTGGCGGGCAGCGATCCAGAAGCACCGCTGTCGCGGATCTGTTTCCTGGCCATGAACCCTCAGGGCTACCGCAACCTCACCGAGCTGATCTCCAGAGGTTGGACCGACGGCCAGCGCAATGGCCTGGTGATCATCCAGCGTGAATGGATCGCCCCGGCCAGCGAGGGCCTGATCGCCCTGTCCGCAGGCAAGGAAGGCGATATCGGCGCGGCGCTGATGGCGGGCCGCGAGAATGAGGCCGAGGCCTTGCTCGGCGACTGGATGGGCATGTTCCCGGAGCGCTTCTACGTCGAGGTGCAGCGCACCAACCGTGCCGGTGACGAAGAATACGTGCACGCCGCCGTGGCCCTGGCCGACAAGCTCGGCGCGCCGCTGGTGGCGACCAACGACGTGCGTTTCATCAAGCAGTCGGACTTTGACGCCCACGAAACCCGAGTTTGCATCGGCGAAGGCTGGACCCTCGACGACCCCCGTCGGCCACGCGGCTACAGCGACCAGCAGTACCTCAAGTCCGCCGAAGAGATGGCCGAGCTGTTCAGCGACCTGCCTGACGCTATCGCCAACACCGTGGAAATCGCCAAGCGCTGCAACATCACCGTGCAGCTGGGCAAGTACTTCCTTCCCGATTTCCCCACGCCCAACGGCATGGGCATCGACGACTACCTGCGCCATGTCTCCCACGAAGGCTTGGAAGAGCGCCTGGCGGTGCTCTGGCCGAAAGAGACCACGCCCAACTACGAAGAGAAGCGCCAGGTCTACCTGGACCGCCTGAAGTTCGAACTGGACATCATCATCCAGATGGGCTTCCCCGGTTACTTCCTGATCGTTATGGACTTCATCAAATGGGCCAAGAACAACGATGTGCCGGTTGGCCCGGGCCGGGGTTCGGGTGCCGGCTCGCTGGTGGCCTATGTTCTGAAGATCACCGACCTCGACCCGCTGGCCTACGACCTGCTGTTCGAACGTTTCCTCAACCCTGAACGTATTTCCATGCCCGACTTCGACGTCGACTTCTGCATGGATGGCCGCGACCGAGTGATCGACTACGTGGCCGAGGCCTATGGCCGCAATGCGGTCAGCCAGATCATCACCTTCGGCACCATGGCCGCCAAGGCGGTGGTGCGCGACGTGGCGCGGGTGCAGGGCAAGTCGTACGGCCTGGCCGACCGGCTGTCGAAGATGATCCCGTTCGAAGTGGGCATGACCCTGGAGAAGGCCTACGAGCAGGAAGAAATCCTGCGTGACTTCCTCAAGAGCGACGAGGATGGCCGCGAGATCTGGGACATGGCCCTCAAGCTCGAGGGTGTCACCCGCGGTACCGGCAAGCACGCCGGTGGTGTGGTAATCGCGCCCACCAAGCTCACCGACTTCTCGCCGATCGCCTGTGACGAAGAGGGCGGCGGCCTGGTGACCCAGTTCGACAAGGACGACGTCGAGGCCGCGGGCCTGGTGAAGTTCGACTTCCTCGGCCTGCGCACGCTGACCATCATCAAATGGGCGATGGAGATCATCAATCGCGAGCAGAAAAAGAACAATCTGCCCGACGTGAACATCGACTTCATCCCGCTGGATGACCGCAAGACCTACGAGCTGCTGCAGAAGGCCGAGACCACTGCAGTGTTCCAGCTTGAATCCCGCGGCATGAAAGAGCTGATCAAGAAGCTCAAGCCCGACTGCCTGGAAGATTTGATCGCACTGGTGGCGTTGTTCCGTCCCGGCCCGCTGCAGTCGGGCATGGTGGACGACTTCATCAACCGCAAGCACGGCCGCGCCGAGCTGGCCTACCCGCACGCCGACTACCAGTACGAAGGCCTCAAGCCGGTACTGGCGCCCACCTACGGCATCATCCTGTACCAGGAACAGGTGATGCAGATCGCCCAGGTGATGGCCGGCTACACCCTCGGCGGCGCCGACATGCTGCGCCGGGCGATGGGTAAGAAAAAGCCCGAGGAGATGGCCAAGCAGCGCGGCGGTTTCATCGAGGGTTGCGTCGGCAACAACATCGATGCGGATCTGGCGGGTAACATCTTCGACCTGGTAGAGAAATTCGCCGGTTACGGCTTCAACAAGTCCCACTCCGCGGCCTATGGCCTGGTTTCCTACCAGACCGCCTGGCTGAAGACCCACTACCCGGCGCCGTTCATGGCTGCGGTACTGTCGGCGGACATGCACAACACCGACAAGGTGGTGGTGCTGGTCGAGGAAGTGCGCAGCATGAAGCTGCGGCTCGATGCGCCGGACGTGAACTTCTCCGACTTCAAGTTCGCCGTCAACGACGATGGCCGCATCGTCTATGGCCTGGGTGCGATCAAGGGCGTGGGTGAGGGGCCGGTGGAGGCGATTGTCGAGGCGCGGGCGCAAGGCGGCCCGTTCAAGGACCTGTTCGACTTCTGCGAACGCATCGACCTCAAGCGGGTCAACAAGCGTACCCTCGACGCGCTGATCCGCAGCGGTGCGCTGGACCGCCTGGGCCCGCACTTCCATGACGAGATCAAGGCCTACCAGGCCAACATCGACATCAACCGCGCAACCTTGCTGTCGGCGCTGGGCGAGGCCGTCAAGGCTGCCGAGCAGGCGGCGCACACCGCCGACAGTGGTCACGTCGACCTGTTTGGCAGCATGTTCGACGAGGCGGATGTCGACGTCTACGCCAACCACCGCAAGGTGCGCGAGCTGACGCTCAAGGAGCGCCTCAAGGGCGAAAAGGACACCCTCGGGCTGTATCTCACTGGCCACCCGATCGACGAATACGAGACCGAGATCCGCCGCTTCGCCCGCCAGCGCATCATCGACCTCAAGCCGGCGCGTGACACCCAGACCATTGCCGGGATGATCATTGCCCTGCGGGTGATGAAGAACAAGAAGGGCGACAAGATGGGCTTCGTGACCCTGGACGACCGCTCCGGGCGTATCGAAGCCTCGTTGTTCGCCGACGCCTTCATGGCCGCGCAAGCGTTGCTGCAGACCGACGCCATGGTGGTGGTGGAAGGGGAGGTCAGCAACGATGACTTCTCCGGCGGCCTGCGCCTGCGGGTCAAGACGGTGATGACCATGGAGGATGCACGCACCAAGCTGGCCGAGAGCCTGCGCCTGAAAGTCGCCCATGAGGCGCTCAAGGGCGATCGGCTGAAGTGGCTGGGCGAGCTGATCACCCGTCATCGCGGGGGCTGCCCGATCACCCTGGAGTACACCGGCAGCGACGCCAAGGCCATGCTGCAGTTCGGCGACCAGTGGTGCATCGACCCGGCCGACGGCTTGATTCAGGCACTGCGTGACCAGTTCGGGCGTGAGAACGTCTTCCTGCAATATCGTTGAATCGACAAAAAATTTAATCTCGACCTGAATGCGCCTGATCCCTTAAGGTAGGGCGCCAAACGGATCAACCGGCCGGCCGCCTGGCCGTAGACCCAAGACGGATGACTATGAACCCGAATTTTCTCGATTTCGAACAGCCGATTGCCGACCTGCAAGCCAAGATCGAAGGCCTGCGCCTGGTAGGCAACGACAACTCGCTGAACATCAGCGATGAAATTGCCCGTCTGCAAGACAAGAGCAACACACTGACCGAGAGCATCTTCGGCAACCTGACCAGCTGGCAGATCGCTCGCCTGGCCCGTCACCCGCGCCGTCCGTATACCCTCGACTACATCGACCACATCTTCACCGAATTCGAAGAGCTGCACGGCGACCGTCATTTCGCCGACGATGCCGCCATCGTCGGTGGTACCGCGCGCCTCAACGACAAGCCGGTGATGGTCATCGGTCATCAGAAAGGCCGCGAAGTGCGCGAGAAGGTTCGCCGCAACTTCGGCATGCCGCGCCCGGAGGGCTACCGCAAGGCCTGCCGTCTGATGGAGATGGCCGAGCGCTTCAAGATGCCGATCCTGACCTTCATCGACACCCCGGGCGCCTACCCGGGCATCGACGCCGAAGAGCGCAACCAGAGCGAAGCCATCGCCTGGAACCTGCGGGTGATGGCGCGCCTGAAGACCCCGATCATCGCCACCGTGATCGGTGAAGGTGGTTCCGGCGGTGCACTGGCCATTGGCGTGTGCGACCAGCTGAACATGCTGCAGTACTCGACCTACTCGGTGATCTCGCCGGAAGGTTGCGCCTCGATCCTGTGGAAGACCGCCGACCGTGCCGCCGACGCTGCCGAGGCCATGGGCGTGACCGCCGATCGCCTGAAGAGCCTGAACATCGTCGACAAGGTCATCCAGGAGCCGCTGGGCGGCGCCCACCGTGATCCGGCCAAGGTCTCTGCAAGCATCCGTGCCGACCTGATCGAACAGCTGGACATGCTCGGCAAGCTCGACAACGATGCGCTGCTCAAGCGCCGTTACGATCGCCTGATGAGCTACGGTCTCTAATAC
>NZ_JBOBDM010000027.1:0-77368 GCF_050586605.1 Pseudomonas sp. ES1
GGAGCGCAGCGGAGGGCCGTATGAATGGAGCGAGCGGTTTTTGGTTACTTTTTTCCAAGAAAAAAAGTAACCCGCCGTAAGGGCGGAAAGGTGACTATGCGTCGACATCAAAAATGAATGCGCATGCAACTATCAAAACCAACAGACAACAAGACCCAAGAAACTTGAAACTTGAAACTTGAAACTTGAAACTTGAAACTTGAAACTTGAAACTTGAAACTTGAAACTTGAAACTTGAAACTTGAAACTTGAAACCATCAAGCAATAACTGCAACAACCACCAATCCCAACCCCCTACTTGCGCCGCTGCATCCAAGCCGCCCCCAACCCACTCAAACAAATCACCGAAATCCCCACCAAACTCATACCATCCGGCACCTGCCCAAAAATCACCAACCCCAACAACCCCGCAAACACAATCTGGCAATAACTGAACGGCGCCAACAGAGCCGGCGCCGCAAACCTGAACGCCTGCGTCAGCAGCAAGTGCGCCGTCATCCCACACCCCCCCAGCGCCAGCATCAACAACGCATGCGTCCACTCCGGCACCTGCCAGAAAAACGGCACCATCGCACTCAGCACCAAGGTATTGCACAACCCCGCATAGAAGTTGCTGGTGGTCGGGCTGTCATGGGCCGCCAGCACCCGCGTCAACAACTGGTAAGAACAGAATCCCAGCGCCGAGCCCAGCGGAAACAGGATCGCCGGGGTAAACATCGCCCCGCCGGGATGCACCACCACCAGCACCCCGACAAACCCCATCACCACCGCCGCCCACTGCCCCGCCGTGACCCGCTCCTTGAGCAGCGGCACCGACAACGCGGTGACCAGCACCGGGGCCAGGAAGTTGACCGACGTCGCCTCGGCCAACGGCAAATACTGCAAGCCGGCAGTGAACAACAGGCTGGTGCTGAGCAGGCTCAAGGCGCGCAGGGTCTGCAACAACGGGCGCCGGGTACGCAGCACCGCCATGCCAGCCTTGGGCAGGAAGATCCCGGCCATCAGCAAGGTGTGCACCAGGTAACGGGCCCACACCACCATGATGATCGGGTAGATGCCGCCGAGGAACTTCGACAACGCGTCGTGGCCGGCGAACAGGAAGGTGGCCACCACCACCAGGGTGATACCGCGCAGCGGCTGGTTGACTCCGGACAGCGGCGTACTGGAACTCATGGGGCTCTCGGGCGGTGGCCCCGGCCTTGCGCCCGGGCATCCGCGGATTCTAGAAGAGATCCAGGGCGATGAACATTGCCTGGGCCGAGGCATCTGTACTGTCCGGTACATTTCGTTCGCTGATCGACCACTTTCCCCCTGCCCCCACTGCCAGCCATTCACCGATGGCCGATCATGTCCGGCCACCCTTCCATCAGTACAAGGAGTACCTCCATGCACAGGCTCACCACCCGCCACGGCCTCGACATGCCTGCCATCGGCCTGGGCACCTGGCCAATGACCGGCACCGACTGCACCCGTGCCGTGCACCAGGCGCTGGAGCTGGGCTACCGGCATATCGACACCGCCACCGCCTACACCAACGAAGCCGCAGTCGGCCAGGCCCTGCGTGACAGCAGCGTGCCGCGCGAGGCCATTCACCTGACCACCAAGGTCTGGTGGGACCGCCTCACCCCCCAGGCCATGCGCCAGTCCCTGGAAGACAGCCTGCGCGCCCTGGGCACCGAACAGGTCGACCTGTTCCATATCCACTGGCCGGGCAAGGATTGGGACCTGGCGCGCAGCATCGAAACCCTGGTGGCCCTGCGCGATGAAGGCAAGGCGCGCGGCATCGGCGTGGCCAACTTCCCGCTCGGGCTGCTGCGTCAGGTGGTCGAACAACTGGGCGCCCCGCTGTCGGCGATCCAGGTCGAGTACCACGTGCTGCTCGACCAGACGCCGCTGCTCGACTTCGCTCGCCAGCATGGGCTGGCCTTCACCGCCTACACTCCACTGGCACGCGGCCAGGCTGCCGAACAACCGGCCATCCGCACCATCGCCGACAAACACGGCGCGCTGCCCAGCCAAGTGGCCTTGGCCTGGTTGCTGGAGCAATCAGCCGTGGCAGTGATCCCCAAAGCCAGCAGCCGTGAAAACCAACTGGCCAACCTGGCGGCGCTGGACCTGCGGCTGGATGATGAGGATCGCGCACAGATCGCCGCGCTGGCGAAGGACCGGCGCCTGGTCAGCCCGGATTTCGCACCGCAGTGGAACAGCTGAACATCCCCTTCAGATCGCCTGCACCGCCAGCAGCTCGGTGAGCACCTCGGCCAACGCCTTGACCATCACATCGGCCGTGGGCCGGTGCACGATCACGATCTCGTAGCTGTCCACCTCCGGCAGCCCCTGCTCGCCCCCCAGCACCCGGTGCTCACGGGTTGCCGCCCGCGGCGGCAGCAGGCTGATGCCCATGCCATCGGCCACCGCCGCCTGGATGCCGCTGAGGCTGGAGCTGGTGAAGCTGATGCGCCAGCGCCGGCCCATGCCCTCGATGGCGCTGATCATGTCGTCGCGGTACAGGCCCCGTGGCGGGAAGGTCACCAGCGGCACCGGGTCGAGCTCGAAGGCTGGCATTCGCGCGCTGTCGATCCATTGCAGGCGCTCCGGCCAGCAGGCCACCCCTTCGCGGCTGTTGCGCCGCTGCTTGAGCAGCACCAGGTCGAGCTCGCCGTTGTCGTAGGCCTGGCTGAGGTCGCGGCACAGCCCGCTGGTGACCTCCAGCTTGACCTGCGGGTGGCGCCGGCTGAAGGCCGACAGCGCATTGGTGGTGCGCCCGCCAACGAAGTCCTCCGGCACGCCCAGGCGCACGGTCATGCCGACCATGGCCCCGGCCAAGGCTTCGAGCATCTGGTCGTTCAGCGCCAACATGTGCCGGGCGTAACCCAGCAGGGTCTGGCCGGCATCGGTAGGCAGCACGTCGCGGTTACCGCGCACCAGCAGGCGGTGGCCGACCATCTCCTCGAGGCGGCGGACTTTCTGGCTGATGGTCGATTGGGTGGAATGCAGGCGTGCCGCCGCAGTGGTGAAACTGCCGCAATCGGCCACCACGACAATGGCGCGCAGCAGGTCGAGGTCGAACAGGGCTCTATTCGATTTAACGCTGATGGACATCTTGGTATTCGACTTCTGAATGACAAGGCTGACTTCTATCACGCCCCTCCACGCCCGGCAACCATGTGCAAAGCCACTGCCTGGCATCCAGAAAATTCACTTCTGGCGCCGCGCGCAGTTACCTAGGATGAACGCTCGTCCTGCCAGGAACCCCAGACCATGCGCCTGCCGATTGCCACCCTGCTGCTGGCCCTGCTCACCAGCCTTGCCGCCCACGCCGAGAGCCTGCCCATGAATGACCGCCTGTTCGATGCCGCCCGCCTTGGCGACCTGCCCGCCATCCGCCAGGCGCTCGCCCAGGGCGCCACCCTCGACGCCCGTGACGAGCAAGGCCAGACCGCGCTGCTGGTAGCCACCCACGCCAACCAGGTCGCCGCAGCGCAGCTACTGATCGAGGCGGGTGCCGACGTCAACGCCAAGGACAACATCCACGACAGCCCTTACCTGTACGCCGGTGCCCGTGGCCTTAACGAGATACTGCGCCTGACCCTCGCCCATGGCGCCGACTTGAGCAGTACCAACCGCTACGGCGGCACCGCACTGATCCCGGCGGCCGAGCGCGGGCATGTGCAGACCGTGCAGTTGCTGATCGATGCCGGGGTCGATGTGAACCACCTCAACCGCCTGCACTGGACCGCGCTGCTGGAGGCGGTGATCCTCGGCGATGGCGGGCCGCGCCATGTGGAGATCGTCCGTCGGCTGCTGGCGGCCGGGGCCGACCCGGCGATTGCCGACAAGGACGGGGTGACGGCGCTGGAGCATGCGCGCCAGCGCGGGTATGGGGAGATGGTCGCGCTGCTGGCACGTTGATTTCTTGGAGGGGCCAATCGCCGGCAAGCCGGCTCCCACAGGTAATGCACGACATCTGCAGGAGCGGCCTTGTGCCGCGCCTACAAAACTACCGCCCCTTTACTCCACCACCTCGAACGGCAACCCCACATAGTTCTCGGCAATATTCACCAACCCCGCCTGCGAACTGAGGAAGTACTCGCGATCAGCCTCCTGCATCTTGCGGTCCCAGTCATCGTGATGCTCACCAAAATCATGCAGCAACTGGGTCATGAACCAGCTGAAACGCTCGCCCTTCCACACCCGGCGCAAGGCCATGGGTGAGTACTGGGCCAGCAGGTCGACCCGGCCTTCGCGGTACACCTTGAGCAGGATCCGGTACAGGTAGTTCACGTCCGAGGCTGCAAGGTTGAGACCTTTGGCACCCGTGGGCGGGACAATGTGCGCGGCATCACCGACCAGGAACAACCGGCCATGCTGCATGGGCTCGACCACCAGGCTGCGCAGCGGCGCGATGCTCTTTTCCAGGGCCGGGCCGGTGACCAGCCGTTCCCCCACTTCTTCAGGCAGCCGAGCCTTGAGCTCACCCCAGAAACGTGCATCCGGCCAGTCCTCCACGCGCTCCTGCAGCGGCACTTGCAAGTAGTAGCGGCTGCGGGTCTGCGAACGCTGGCTGCACAGCACGAAACCGCGCTCGTGGTAGGCGTAGATCAGCTCGTGGTTCACCGGCGGCGTATCGGCCAGCAGCCCCAACCAGCCGAACGGGTAGACCCGCTCATAGGCCTTGAGCACACCTTCAGGAATGCTTTGCCGGGCGACCCCGTGGAAGCCGTCGCAGCCGGCGATGTAGTCGCAGTCGACGCGGTGCGACTGGCCATCCTTCTCGAACGTCAGGTATGGCTGCGCGCCGTCGATATCATGGGGCTGCACCTTGCTGGCTGAATAGATGATCGGTGCCCCGCTCTGCTCGCGGGCCTGCATCAGGTCGCGGGTGACCTCGGTCTGGCCGTAGACCATCACCGTCTTGCCGCCGGTCAGCGCCTTGAGGTCCAGGCGCTGGCGGCGGCCACCGACCAGCAGTTCGACGCCTTCGTGGACCAGGCCCTCGCGGTCCATGCGCTCGCCGACCCCGGCCTCGCGCAGCAGATCGACGGTGCCCTGTTCGAGCACCCCGGCGCGAATGCGCCCAAGTACGTAGTCGGGGGTCTGGCGCTCGACGATCAGCGTGTCGATGCCGGCCTTGTGCAGCAGTTGGCCCAACAGCAGGCCGGACGGGCCTGCGCCAATGATTGCAACCTGAGTCTTCATTGTTGTTGTCTCTTTGTGCTGTTACGGTTCTCCCCTGCATTTTTACGAGCGATTAAGGCCGAAAAAGTGTGCTATCCACTGTAAAAACTGCACTTTTACAAAAAACGTTCGATTAACGGACAAGGCCATCCCCATGCCCAGCCCGCTCTCCGGCATTCCGCTGTTCCAGCTCTACGGCGAAAACCACGCCTGGCCCGACACCGACCTGCTGCACTGCGAGTCGATCCCGGCACGCAGCCGCCTGCACCACTGGGAGATCAAGGCGCACCGCCATGCCGAGCTGTTCCAGCTGTTGTACGTGCAGCGCGGCGAGGCGCAGGTGGAGATCGAGGGCGAGCGCAGCGTGATCCGCCAGGCGGCGATCCAGGTGGTGCCGCCGCTGACCGTGCATGGCTTTCGTTTCAGTGCCGACATCCAGGGCCATGTGCTGACCTTTGGCACGGCGCTGGTGGCCGACCTCGAGCAACGCCTGGGCGCGCCATTGAGCGTCCTGGCCGCGCCCGGCTGCTACCCGCTGGGCCAGGACCGCCTGCGCCTGCACACGCTGATCGACACACTGCAACAGGAATACCAGGGCAACGCCCCGGCACGGGCGGCGTTGCTGCAAGCACTGGTCACCGCGTTGATGGTGTGGATCAACCGCCAGCAGCACGACCGTGCCCCGCGTACCCGCAACGAGCGCGACCAACAATTGCTTGGCCGCTATCTGCGTCTGGTCGAGGCGCACTACCGTGAACACCTGGCCGTGGAAACCTATGCTGCTCGCCTGGGCATAAGCAGCCTGCAGCTCAATCAGCTGTGCCGCGCCCTGGCCAGCCAGACGGCACTGCAGGTGGTGCACCAGCGCCTGCTGCTCGAAGCCCGGCGCAACCTGTCGTACACGCGCATGAGCATCGGCCAGCTGTCCGACAGCCTGGGTTTCAGCGACCCCACCTACTTCGCCCGCTTCTTCAAACGCTTGAGCGGCCAGACGCCCAATGCCTACCGCCGTGCCACGCAAAGTGAATAATCATTGCAGCCACGCAAAGAGCCAACTGCATCGTTAAATATTATTGACCAAAACCCCCGCCAAACCCTTGTCACCCAAGGCTCCGAGACCTTCAAGCCCCCGAAAAACGGCGCCTCGGCGCCCTGCCACTCGTTTGACATATCGAACGGCTCTGGCAAGCTATCAGTCAGGCCCCGACCGGCATCGCCCCTGAGGCGAGCCGGCAGTGCTCGGGGCTACAGGCTGCACCCATGGCCCCGGCCGTGCGCCTGCACAACAACGACAGGCAAGACCTGTCCCAAGGTGACATATGTCCAACAGCAACATTGGCAACAAGCAACCTTCCCTGCGCAAACCCGTCGTCCTGATGACCATGGGCAGCCAAGAGCGCAAAGGCCATGACTATCAGGTCATGACCCACAAATACATCACCCCGCTGGTCGAGTTCTCCGGTTGCGTCCCGGTGCTGGTCCCCACCTGCTGCGGCAGCGACGACCTCGAGACGTACCTGGACATGGCCGACGGCGTGTACCTGACCGGTGCCGGCAGCAACATCGACCCGGCCCTGTACGGCCAGGAGAACCAGACCCCCGGCAAGGGCCAGGACCAGAACCGCGACCTGTTCGACATCCCGCTGGTCAAGGCGGCGATCAAGCGTGGCCTGCCGATCTTCGGCATCTGCCGTGGCATGCAGGAAATCAACGTGGCCCTGGGCGGCGACATCTACCAGAAGGTCTACGCCGAGCCTGGCTTCAACGACCACCGGGAAAACCCGGAAGATCCGGTCGAAGTGCAATACGCCCAAGTGCATGGGGTGAAGATCAAGCCGGGCAGCTGGCTGCGCGACACCCTGGGCACCGACGAAATCCGCGTCAATTCGCTGCACGGCCAGGGGCTGCGCAAGCTGGGCGCCGGTATCGAGCCGATTGCCCATGCCGAAGACGGCCTGGTCGAGGCGATCCACGCGCCGAGCATTTCGCCCTTCCTGTTCGCGGTGCAGTGGCACCCGGAGTGGCAGGCGGCCAAGAACCCCGACTCGATCAAGATGTTCCAGGCCTTCGGCGACGCGTGCCGCGCCCAGGTCCGCAAGTCACAGGTCAAGCGCCACCAGGCAGCCTGATCCAGCAAAGCTTCGTTAGCTTTGATCGCGGGGCGGCGCAAGGTCGCCCCCGTTTCCTACGGTCACCCTCTGCTGGTCCCAGAACACTTCCCGTGGAAGCGGGCGGCGGGCTTGTGCCTGTCTCCGCGATCTTTTTTTCCTCTCCCTTTTAGAGATACGATGACTGCCAAGTGGTTGTCGTAAGATCTTCTGCGCCTGTGAGATCGAGCGCCGCCCGCGCGGCGCATCGCTGGCAAGCCAGCTCCCACATCTGTTTCGGGCCAGTCACTCCTGCAAGCTCATCACTGTCCGCCTTGTTGGTACGACGCGGTTTCAGTGTGGGCGTTGCCGCCACCCCACAGGAATCAAGGCATGCACCAAGGCAGGCGCCGGTACTTTCACAGGAATAACTGGCCCGAAACAAACTGTGGGAGCTGGCTTGCCAGCGATGCGCCGCGCGGGCGGCGCTCGATCTCCCCGCCAACAAACACCTGACGGCGAACACCCCAAATCAAAAAATCTACCCAAAGGGACTAGTCATCGCACAAGTTGTACGATAACTTACCTCTAACGCAGAACAACACCCTTCACCCCAAGCGCCACAGGATGCCTACAACAATGACTCCACAAGAACTGAAATCCATCCTCTCCCACGGCCTGCTGTCTTTCCCGGTCACCGACTTCGACGCCCAGGGCGACTTCAACCCTGCCGGCTACGTCAAGCGTCTGGAATGGCTGGCCCCCTATGGCGCCAGCGCGCTGTTCGCCGCCGGCGGCACCGGTGAGTTCTTCTCCCTGGCCGCCAGCGAGTACAGCCAGGTGATCAAGACCGCAGTCGACACCTGCGCCACCTCGGTACCGATCCTCGCCGGTGTCGGCGGCTCGACCCGCCAGGCCATCGAATACGCCAAGGAAGCCGAGCGCCTGGGCGCCAAGGGCCTGCTGCTGCTGCCGCACTACCTCACCGAAGCCAGCCAGGACGGCGTCGCCGCCCATGTCGAGGCAGTGTGCAAGGCCGTCAACATCGGTGTCGTGGTCTACAACCGCAACGTCTGCCGGCTGAATGCCGACCTGCTGGAAAAGCTCGCCGAGCGCTGCCCGAACCTGATCGGCTACAAAGATGGCCTGGGCGACATCGAACTGATGGTGTCGATCCGTCGCCGCCTGGGTGATCGTTTCAGCTACCTGGGTGGCCTGCCCACCGCCGAGGTGTATGCTGCCGCGTATAAAGCCCTCGGTGTGCCGGTGTACTCCTCGGCGGTGTTCAACTTCGTGCCCAAGACCGCGATGGACTTCTACCACGCCATCGCCCGTGACGATCACGCCACCGTCGGCAAGCTGATCGACGACTTCTTCCTGCCGTACCTGGACATCCGCAACCGCAAGGCCGGCTACGCCGTGAGCATCGTCAAGGCCGGCGCGCGGATCGCCGGTTACGACGCAGGCCCGGTGCGCACGCCGCTGACCGACCTGACCGCGCAGGAGTACGAGATGCTCGCCGCGCTGATGGACAAGATGGGGCCACAGACACTGTAAGCCCCGATCGCCGGCAAACCGGCTCCCACAGGAGCAGGCTTGCCGGCAATGGGCCGCAACGCGGCCCGGTGCCCTGCCCTGGCGCCATAAGACAATCTGATAGCCCGCACAAAAATAACTAGTGGGAGTAAGCAGCATGCAAGCGACGAAAAAGACGCATGTGCGCTACCTGATTCTGTTGATGCTGTTCCTGGTGACCACCATCAACTACGCCGACCGCGCCACCATCGCCATTGCCGGCTCCAGCCTGCAGAAGGACCTTGGCATCGACGCGGTCACCCTCGGCTACATCTTCTCCGCCTTCGGCTGGGCCTACGTGGCCGGGCAAATCCCCGGCGGCTGGCTGCTCGACCGCTTCGGCTCGAAGAAGGTCTATGCCTTCAGCATCTTCACCTGGTCGCTGTTCACCCTGCTGCAGGGCTTCGTCGGTGGCCTGCCGGTGGCCTGGGCCGTGGTCACGCTGTTCACCCTGCGCTTTCTGGTCGGTTTCGCCGAAGCCCCGTCGTTCCCCGGCAACGCCCGGATCGTCGCGGCCTGGTTCCCCACCCAGGAGCGCGGCACCGCCTCGGCAATCTTCAACTCGGCGCAGTACTTTGCCACTGCCCTGTTCGCCCCGATCATGGGCTGGATCGTCTTCAGCTTCGGCTGGGAGCACGTGTTCGTGGTGATGGGTGTACTGGGCATCGTGTTCAGCGGGGTGTGGATGAAAACGATCTACAACCCACGCCAGCACCCACGCATCAGCCCCAGCGAGCTCGAGCACATCGAGCAGAACGGCGGCCTGGTGGACATGGACCAGAAACGCGGCAACGACGGCCCGAAATGGGGCTACATCAAGCAACTGCTGACCAGCCGCATGCTGCTGGGCGTATACCTGGGCCAGTACTGCATCAACGCCATCACCTACTTCTTCCTCACCTGGTTCCCGGTGTACCTGGTGCAGGAACGCGGCATGACCATCCTCAAGGCCGGTTTCATCGCCTCGTTGCCGGCGATCTGTGGCTTTATCGGTGGTGTGCTCGGCGGTGTACTGTCGGACTGGCTGCTGCGCCGCGGCAACTCGCTGACCTTCTCGCGCAAGCTGCCGATCGTCTGCGGCCTGTTGCTGTCGACCACCATGGTGTTCTGCAACTACGTCGACGCCGAATGGATGGTAGTAGGCTTCATGACCCTGGCCTTCTTCGGCAAAGGCATCGGCGCGCTGGGCTGGGCCGTGGTGGCCGACACCTCGCCCAAGCAGATCGCAGGGCTGTCGGGTGGTTTGTTCAACACCTTCGGCAACATCGCGTCGATCACCACACCGATCGTCATCGGCTACATCATCAGTGCTACCGGTTCGTTCAAGTGGGCGCTGGTGTACGTCGGCGCCAACGCCCTGGTGGCGGTGTTCAGCTACCTGGTGATCGTCGGCCCGATCAAGCGCATCGAGCTCAAGGACGGCCCAAAGCAAGAACCCGCGCCAACCGCTGAACTGGCTGGTTCGCGCCACTGAGTGAAAGCCCCCGGCGCCCGTGCACGCGGCGCCGGCGGCCGTATGAACGCCTGAGAGAAATAACCAGAAGGGCCTGACCATGCAGTTGATCGAACATTCCGAGTCGCCCCGCTACGTCCGCCTGCACGATGACGACAACGTCGTGGTGGTGGTGAACGACGGCGGCCTGGGCGAAGGCGCCCGTTTCGCCGATGGCCTGACCTTGGTCGAAGGCGTGCCGCAGAGCCACAAGGTGGCCACCGTCGATATCCAACCCGGCGCCCCTGTACGCCGCTACGGCCAAGTCATCGGCTATGCCCGCGAACGGCTGCAACAAGGCAGCTGGGTCAAGGAAGATCAGCTGGACATGCCGGCCGCGCCCGAGCTCGACAGCCTGCCGCGCTGCGACGCCGTGCCCGCCGCCCTGCCGCCGCTCGAAGGTTTCACCTTCGAAGGCTACCGCAACGCCGACGGCACCGTCGGCACCCGCAACATCCTCGGCATCACCACCACTGTGCAGTGCGTGACCGGCGTGCTCGATCACGCGGTCAAGCGCATCCGCGCCGAACTGCTGCCCAAGTACCCCAACGTCGATGACGTGGTCGCCCTCACCCACAGCTACGGCTGCGGCGTGGCGATCAACGCCCGCGACGCCTACATCCCGATCCGCACCGTGCGCAACCTGGCGCGCAACCCCAACCTGGGCGGCGAAGCACTGGTGATCAGCCTGGGCTGCGAAAAACTCCAGGCCGGCCAGGTGATGCACGACGGCGACCCGTCGGTAGACCTCAGCGAGCCTTGGCTGTACCGCCTGCAGGACGCCTCGCTGGGCTTCGTCGAGATGATCGAGCAGATCATGCAACTGGCCGAAACCCGTCTGAAAAAACTCGACCAGCGCCGCCGTCAGAGCGTACCGGCCAGCGAGCTGATCCTCGGCATGCAGTGCGGCGGCAGCGATGCGTTTTCCGGCATCACCGCCAACCCGGCGCTGGGCTATGCCGCCGACCTGCTGGTGCGCGCCGGGGCCACGGTGCTGTTCTCGGAAGTCACCGAAGTGCGTGACGCCATCTACATGCTCACCTCCCGCGCCGAAACGCCAGAGGTGGCCGAAGCGCTGGTGCGCGAGATGGACTGGTACGACCGCTACCTGCAACAGGGCGCCGCCGACCGCAGCGCCAATACCACGCCAGGCAACAAGAAAGGCGGCTTGTCGAACATCGTCGAGAAGTCCCTGGGCTCGATCGTCAAGTCCGGCAGCGGCGCCATCCAGGGCGTGCTTGGCCCGGGCGAGCGGGTGACGCGCAAAGGCCTGATTTTCTGCGCCACCCCGGCCAGCGATTTCGTCTGCGGCACCCTGCAGCTGGCCGCCGGCATGAACCTGCACGTGTTCACCACCGGGCGCGGCACGCCGTACGGCCTGGCCATGGCGCCGGTGGTCAAGGTGTGCACCCGCACCGAGCTGGCCCAGCGCTGGCCCGACCTGATCGACATCGACGCCGGGCGCATCGCCACCGGCCGCTCGAGCATCGAGGAGCTGGGCTGGGAGCTGTTCCACTATTACCTGGACGTGGCCAGCGGCCGCCAGCAGACCTGGGCCGAGCGGCACGGGCTGCACAACGACATCACCCTGTTCAACCCGGCACCCATTACCTGATGCCAAGGGCTGACTCGATTTCCCAGACTCTCGCGATCCCTGTGGGAGCGGGTTTACCCGCGAAACAGGCGGCACGGTGCATGGCACCGGCTTCGCCGGTGTTCGCGGGTGAACCCGCTCCCACAGAGGCCAAGCAAACCTGCCCAAATAGCATTCTTCCTTCAGCGACTACAGGAGCACCCCATGCCTGAGATCCTCGGCCACAACTTCATCGCAGGCCAGCGCAGCGCCGCCGGCACCCAGCGCCTGCAGAGCCTGGACGCCACCACCGGCGAAGCCCTGCCCTACAGCTTCGCCCAAGCCACTGAAACCGAAGTCGACCAGGCCGCCCAAGCCGCCGCCGCCGCCTTCGCCGAATTCCGCCAGTTGCCCCCGGCACGCCGCGCCGAATTCCTCGACGCCATCGCCGCCGAGCTTGACGAGCTTGACGAGCTGGACGACAGCTTCGTCGCCATCGTCTGCCGTGAAACCGCCCTGCCCGCCGCCCGCATCCAGGGTGAACGCGGCCGTACCAGCGGCCAGATGCGCCTGTTCGCCCAGGTGCTGCGCCGCGGCGACTACCTCGGCGCACGCATCGACCTGGCCCTGCCCGAGCGCCAGCCGCTGCCGCGGGTCGACCTGCGCCAGATGCGCATCGGCGTCGGCCCGGTGGCGGTGTTCGGTGCCAGCAACTTCCCGCTGGCGTTCTCCACCGCGGGTGGCGACACCGCCGCCGCCCTGGCCGCCGGTTGCCCGGTGGTGTTCAAGGCCCACAGCGGCCACATGGCCACCGCCGACCTGGTCGGCTGCGCCATCGAGCGCGCCGCCGCCCGCACTGGCATGCCCAAGGGCGTGTTCAACATGGTCTTCGGTGGCGGTGTCGGCGAGTGGCTGGTCAAGCACCCGGCGATCCAGGCCGTTGGCTTCACCGGCTCGCTCAAAGGCGGTGATGCCCTGTGCCGCATGGCCGCCGAGCGCCCGCAGCCAATCCCGGTGTTCGCCGAGATGTCCAGCATTAACCCGGTGATCATCCTGCCGGACGCGCTGGCCAAGCGTGGCGAGGCCATCGCCCGTGAACTGGCTGGTTCCGTGTGCATGGGCGCAGGTCAGTTCTGCACCAACCCAGGCATGGTCATCGGCCTGCAATCGCCGCAGTTCAGCCAACTGCTGGCTGACCTCGGCCAGCATCTGGACGCCCAGGCCGGCCAGACCCTGCTCAACGCGGGCGGCCTGCGCAGCTACGTTGGCGGCCTGCAGCACCTGCACGCCCACGCCGGCACCCAGCACCTGGCCGGTCAGGCCCAGGAGGGCAACCAGGCCCGCGCCCAGCTGTTCAAGGCCGATGCCCGCCTGCTGGTGGAGTCCGACCCGCTGCTGCAGGAAGAAGTGTTCGGCCCGACCACCGTGGCCGTGGAAGTCAGCGGCAACGAGCAACTGCGCGCCGCCCTGCTCGGCCTGCGTGGCCAGCTCACCGCCACGCTGATTGGCGAGCCGGAGGACTTCGAAGCCTTCGCCTGGCTGGTGCCGCTGCTGGAGGAGAAAGTCGGCCGCATCCTGGTCAACGGTTACCCGACCGGTGTCGAGGTGTGCGATGCGATGGTCCACGGCGGCCCCTACCCGGCCACCTCCGATGCCCGTGGCACTTCGGTCGGCACCCTGGCCATCGACCGCTTCCTGCGCCCGGTGTGCTACCAGAACTACCCGCAGGCGCTGCTGCCGGCTGCACTGCGCGACGGCAACCCGCTGGGGCTGCGCCGCCTGGTGAATGGCCAGTGGAGCGACGCGGCGATCTGATCCGCTGGATGCAATGCCTATGAGTCAAATGGGGCCGCTCTGCGGCCCTTCGCGGGTAAACCCGCTCCCACAGGTACTGCGAGCGCAAATCCTGTGGGAGCGGGTTTACCCGCGAAGGGCTGCGGAGCAGCCCCATTAGCTAACTAGGTCTAGCAGCTTTGCCGATCAGGCGATCGCCGCGTCCACCAGCACCTGGGCTTCCTCTACCAGGCGCTTGAGGTGCGCCTCGTCGATGAAGCTTTCGGCGTAGATCTTGTAGATGTCCTCGGTGCCGGACGGCCGCGCGGCGAACCAGCCGTTGGCGGTCATCACTTTCAGGCCGCCGATGGCCTGGTTGTTGCCCGGGGCATGGCTGAGGATCTGCTCGATCGGCTCACCAGCCAGCTCGGTGGACTTGACCTGCTCCGGCGCCAGCTTGCTCAGCGCCGCCTTCTGCCGCAGGTCGGCCTTGGCCTCGACACGGGTCGCGTAGGGTTTGCCCAGTTTGGCGGTGAGATCGGCGTAGATCTGGCTCGGATTACGACCGGTACGGGCGGTCATCTCGGCGGCCAGCAGGGCCGGGATCAGGCCGTCCTTGTCGGTGGCCCAGACCGAGCCGTCCTTGCGCAGGAACGAGGCGCCGGCGCTTTCTTCGCCACCAAAGCCCAAGGAGCCGTCGAACAGGCCCGGGGCGAAGAACTTGAACCCCACCGGCACTTCGTACAGCTCACGGCCCAGTGCGGCAGTGACGCGGTCGATCAGGCCGCTGGACACCACGGTCTTGCCGACGGCGGCGTCTTTGCGCCACTGCGGGCGGTGGCGGTACAGGTAGTCGATGGCCACGGCCAGGTAGTTGTTCGGTTGCAGCAGGCCGTCGGCGGTGACGATGCCGTGGCGGTCGTGGTCCGGGTCGCAGGCGAAGGCCACGTCGAAACGCTCGCGCAGGCCGATCAGGCCCTGCATGGCGTACGGCGAGGACGGGTCCATGCGGATCTGGCCGTCCCAGTCGACGCACATGAAGCGGAACGTCGGGTCGACCTCGGTGTTCACCACTTCCAGGTTCAACTGGTAGCGCTCGGCGATGGCCGACCAGTAGCGCACCCCGGCGCCGCCCAGCGGGTCGACGCCCAGGCGCAGGTTGGCGCCACGGATCACGTCGAAGTCGATGACGTTTTCCAGGTCAGCGACATAGCTGTTGACGTAGTCATGACGCTGGGTGGTCGCGGCCTCGAGCGCCTGCTGGTAAGCCATGCGCTTGACCCCGGCCAGGTTGGCCGCCAGCAGTTCGTTGGCCTTGGCCTCGATCCACTTGGTCACGTCGCTGTCGGCCGGGCCGCCATTGGGTGGGTTGTACTTGAAGCCGCCGCTCTGCGGCGGGTTGTGCGACGGCGTGATGACGATGCCGTCAGCCAGTTGCGCTGTACGGCCACGGTTGTGGCAGAGGATGGCGTGGGACACCGCAGGCGTGGGGGTGTACTCGTCGTCCTTGCTCAGCCGCACCTGAACGCCGTTGGCGGCCAGCACTTCCAGCGCGCTGGCGGCGGCCGGGGCGGACAGCGCGTGGGTGTCGGCGCCGATGAACAGCGGGCCGTCGATGCCCTTTTCCTGGCGGTACAGGCAGATGGCCTGGGTGATGGCCAGCACGTGATGCTCGTTGAAGCTCAGCTCGAACGAACTGCCCCGGTGCCCCGAGGTGCCGAAGGCCACGCGCTGGGCCGCCACGGCGGCGTCAGGGCGGCCGGTGTAGTAGGCGGTCAACAGCCGGGGGATATCGACCAGCACGCTGGCCGGAGCCGGCTTGCCTGCCAAAGGACTGAGCGTCATGCAAAACCTCGAAAGCAACGAATGTTGGGGTTGGAACGCGAAGTGTACTGGGAGTTTCAACGCCAGGCGATGGGCGCGTTCAGGCGTATCGCCACCAGCTGGGAAACATCTGCCGCACCCGGGGTTCGGCGAAGCGCTCGTCGATCAGCAGCAGCACGCCACGGTCCTGGTCGCCACGGATCACCCGGCCGGCGGCCTGGATCACCTTGCGTACACCCGGATACAGGTAGGCATAGTCGAAACCGGCACCGAACTGCCGCCCCAGGCGCTGCTTGAACTGCTCGTTGACCGGGTTGACCTGGGGCAGGCCCAGGGTGGCGACGAAGGCGCCGATCAGCCGTGTACCCGGCAGGTCGACGCCCTCGCCGAAGGCACCGCCAAGCACGGCGAAGCCGATGCCCTGCCCGTCCGCCACAAACCGCGCCAGGAAGGCCTCGCGCCCGGCCTCGTCCATGCCCGGCGCCTGGCGCCACTGGGGCAGCCCGGGGTGGCGTTCGGCCAATAGCCGAGCGACCTGCTCGAGGTATTCGAAACTGCTGAAAAACGCCAGGTAATTGCCGGGTTGACGCGCGTACTGCTCGGCGATCAGCTCGACGATCGGCGCCAGCGAGGCCTGGCGCTGCTGATAACGGGTGGACACTTCACTGACGATGCGCACCTCCAACTGCTCGGCGCGAAAGGGTGCGGCCACTTCCAGCCAGGCGGTGTCGGCCGGCATGCCCAGCAGGTCGCTGTAGTAGTGCCGGGGGTTGAGCGTGGCGGAGAACAGCGTGACGCTGCGCGCGGCACTCATCCGTGGCCCGAGCAAGCGCGCCGGCACCACGTTACGCAGGCACAGGGTGGCCAGGCGCCGGCCGCGCGGGCCATTGCGTTGGCTGATATCGAACAGGAAGTGCTCATCGAACAGCTCGGCGATACGGCTGAACTGCAACGCCTGGTAGAAGAACTCCAGCACCTTGGGCTCTACTTCGGCGGGCGCCTGGTTCATGCGCTCCTGGATCAGCCCGATGCACTGCGCCAGCGCGCGCAGAAACACCTCGGGCAACTGCTCGCCGGCCTGATACGGCGCCACCTGCGCCTTGTACAGCGCATTCCACTGGCGGTTGAGCCGGTCCAGCGCACTGCCAAGGCCCATCGGCTTGGCCTGGCGCAGCGCCTGCAACTGGCCTTGGTCGAGGCTGGCGCTGTACATCTGCCGGCCGCGCTCGACCAGGTTGTGCGCCTCGTCCACCAGCACGGCCGTACGCCACTGGTTGGCCTGGGCCAGGCCGAACAACAGCGCATGGGCGTCGAAGTAGTAGTTGTAGTCGGCCACCAGCAGGTCGACCCAGCGCGCCATTTCCTGGCCGAGGTAATACGGGCACACCTGGTGTGCCAGGGCCACCTCGCGCAGGGCCGCGCGGTCGAGCAACGGCACTGCCGCTGCCGCCTCACGCGCCGCCGGCAAGCGGTCGTAGAAGCCCTTGGCCAACGGGCAGGACTCACCATGGCAAGCGTTCTCGGGGTACTCGCACGCCTTGTCGCGGGCAATCAGCTCCAGGGTGCGCAGGGCCGGCTGGGTGCCGTCACGGGTGAGCTGGCGCAAGGCATCCAGGGCCAGCGCACGGCCTGGGGTCTTGGCGGTGAGGAAATACAGCTTGTCCAACTGCTGGGGCACCACGGCCTTGAGCAGCGGGAACAGGGTGCCGAGGGTCTTGCCGATGCCGGTGCTGGCCTGGGCCATCAGGCAGCGGCCGGTGCTCACCGCCTTGTACAGGGTTTCGGCCAACTGGCGCTGGCCATGGCGCAGCGCTGGATAGGGGAACGCCAACGCCTGCAAGCCACGGTTGCGCTCGGCCAGGCGCTGCTCCTGGGCCCTTGCCCAGGCGAGAAAACGCTGGCACTGGGCATGGAAGAACTGCTGCAGATCGGCGGCGCTGTAGCGCTCGCTGATCACCGTCTGGCTGTCGCTGTCGATATCCAGGTAGACCAGCGCCACCTCGATGTCCTTCAGTTGCCGCGCCTGGCACAGCAACCAGCCATACACCTTGGCCTGGGCCCAGTGCAGTTGACGGTGGTTGTCGGGCTGGCGGGCCAGGTCGCCACGGTGGGTCTTGATCTCCTCCAGGCGGTTGCCTGCCGGGTCGTAGCCATCGGCGCGGCCGCGCACACGCAGGCCCTGGTATTCACCCTCCAGCGCCACTTCGGCCTCGTAGCCGGCAGCACGCCGCGCCACCACCCGGCGATGGCCGGCGATCCCCTCCTGGGCGGTCGGGGACGGGGTGAAGCGCAAGTCGAGGTCGCCTACCTTGGCGCTGAATTCGCACAGGGCGCGTACCGCTACCGTGTAGCTCATGGCGCCGACTGCCAGCGCACATGGCAGACCACCACCGGCAGCCCGTGCTCTTTGCAGAACGCCAGCCAGCGCAGCTGGCTGTCCTGCAGGCGGTCACCCGGGCCCTTGACCTCGACCATGCGATAGCGCCCCTCGTCGGGCCAGAACTGGATCAGGTCGGGCATGCCGGCGCGGTTGTTGCGGATATCCTGCAACAGGCGCGCAAAGCACGCTTTCAAGTGCGCGGCGGGCAGGCACGCCAGGGCCTGCTCGAGCAGCGGTTCATCGAGCATCTGCCAGAACACGAAGGGTGACTGCAGGCCCTGCTTGGCGCTGAAGCAGGCGCGGATCGCCTGCCCATGGCTGCCATCGTCGAGCCGCCCCAGGCACTGCTCGAACAGCGCTGCGCGGCGCAGCTGGAAGTCGCCATCGTGCAGGTCTTGCGGCCCGCTCTGGAACGGGTGGAAGAACGCCCCCGGCAACGGGGCGAAGATGGCGTCCCAGCAGAGCAAGCCGAACAGGCTGTTGAACAGGGTGTTTTCGACGTAGTGGGCCACGCCGCCGTCCTGCTCCAGGTGCCGGCGTACCGCCTCCTCCACCCCGAAAACCGCATGCTCGGCCGGCAGTTCCAGCTCGATCACCGGCACCGCATCGCTGCGCCGACGGGGTTGCGCCGGCCCGCCAAGCTTGCGCGCCAGGCGCGGCAGCATGCGCTCCAGGGCCTGACGCTCGAGCGGGTTGGCCGGCGCCGCCGCCATGTCGGCCGCCAGCGCGTGCGCCTGGGGCCACTGCTCACTGCGCTCGAACACCCGCACCTGGCGGATACGTGCTTCGGGGTGGGCGCAATCGCCATACACCTGCAGCGCCAGGTCCCATTCGCCCAAACGCTCGCAGTGCTGCCCGAGGTTGAACAGCAACCGCGCACGCCGCCGGGCGAGCCAGGGATTGTCGCTGCCCAGCCCGTCTAGCGTCGCCAGCAGCGTGGCGGGCGCCTCACCCTGCTCCAGGCGTTCGGCGCACTGGTGCAAGGCCATGGCCAGCTCGACCTCGCTGCGCTGGCGCAAGGCCCGTGAGTCTTCTGCGAAGGCCACCTGCTCGTAGCGCAGCAGCCCAAGGTCGGCGAGGACGAACTCCGACCAGTCCTGGTAGAGGTTGCCGAAAAACAGCAGGCGCAGGCGGTCGCACAGCGGCTGCAAGCGCCAGTGGATGATCTGTGTGGGGCAATCGGGGTACCACGCGGCGAGTGAACGCGGCGCCAGTTGCAACGCCTGCAACTGGGCCAGCAGTTCGGCCTTGCCCGCCTTGGGCCGGCTGAGTTGCCCGGCAAAACAGTGCAGCGCCTCGTCCTTGCGCAGCAGCGGCCACAGCTGCTCCAGCGTCAGCGGCGCCTCGGCATCGACCCAGCCCAGGCCCAGCAAGGGGGCCAGGGCGCTGTCGGTATCGCCGATCTCGTCGTAATTGAGTTTGTCGCTGCGAAACAGCTCGCCCTTGCGCATGACCATGCGCACCAACAGGGCCTGGGCAGGCGCCGGCAAGCCGGCGAAGGCGCGGATGAACCCGTGCTCGTGGGCATCGAGCAGGTCGGCGTAACGCTGTTCGACCCAGTTCAGCACCTGTCGGAAGTTGTGCAGGTAATAGAACGGGTCATCGACGGAATGGGCAATCACGGTGCGGGATCGGGCGCGGGAAATGGACACTGGTTATACATACAGACCCCAAGGCTAAGCAAGTGCCGTGGGTCGCCGTCGTCGGCCAACAGAAAATAAAACGAGGTCAGCAGAAACTGGAATGAACCCGTATGCCTGCCCGGCTGCATTTAGTCACTCTTGAGAGTATCGAGCCGTGGCGATGAAAGGATCCTTGCCGAGATCGGTCTGAATCGTCCCTGGCTTGCTAAACACACGCCCCTCGCGAACAGGTATCTGCTCGCGAGGGGCACTGTAGCGCTCGTGGATCCATTCAAAATGGATGTTGTTCAGTCAAGCCCGCTTAGTTGCGCTCGGCATAGACACTCGCTGTCAAGGCACGCTGGAATTTCTCAATCAAGACGTCTACTTCGTCGGCACCAATCGTCAGCGGCGGCAAGAAGCGCACTACCGCACCATGGCGCCCGCCCAGCTCGAGAATAATGCCTTCATGCAGACATTGCTGCTGAACCACCTTAGCCAAAAGGCCATCGCCGGCCGGTACCCGTGCTTGAGTAGCCTGCGTCGAGATGATCTCGACGCCGACCATCAGGCCACGTCCACGGACATCACCGATGCACGGGAAGTCACGCTGCAACTGGCGTAGCCGCGTCATCAGGTAGTCGCCCATGCGCTCAGCGTTAGCCACAAGCCCCTCGTCCTGGATATGACGCAGGGTCGCGGTGCCGGCCGCCATGGCCAGCTGATTGCCACGGAACGTCCCGGCATGGGCGCCCGGCTTCCACACATCCAGCGCTTGCCGGTAAACCACCACCGCCAATGGCAGGCCGCCGCCAATTGCTTTTGAAATCACCAGAACATCCGGTTCGATATCGGCATGCTCGAAGGCGAACATGCGTCCCGTGCGCCCAATGCCGCTCTGCACCTCATCGATGATCAGCACCACACCGTGCTCGCTGGTCAGTTTGCGCAGGCCCTTAAGCCAGCGGGCCGGCGCCGGAATGACACCCCCCTCGCCCTGCACCACCTCCACCACCACCGCCGCAGGCAGCGGCACACCGGACTCAGGGTCGCTCAGCAGTTGCTCGATATAGCTCAGCCCCGCGTCGACACCGGCCTCGCCACCAATGGAAAACGGGCAACGATAGTCATAGGGGTACGGCAGCACCTGCACATCGGGCATGAGTGAGCCCGGTAGTTGCTTGGGCCCCAGGTTACCCATGAGGCTGAGCGCACCATGGGTCATCCCGTGGTAACCGCCGGAGAAACAGAACACGCCCTTGCGCCCGGTCGCGATCTTGGCCAGCTTGATCGCCGCCTCTATGCCATCGGCCCCCGTCGGCCCGCAGAACTGTATACGCGCCTGAGCCGCGAAAGCTGGCGGCAAGGCATCGAACAAGGTCTCGACGAACAGGTCCTTGACCGGTGTTGTCAGGTCGAGGGTGTGCAGCGGCACGCCGCTGTCCAGGGTCGCGCGCATCGCCGCCAGGGTGCAGGGATGGTTATGGCCGAGCGCCAGTGTGCCCGCACCCGCCAGGCAGTCCATGAACAGCTGATCACGGGTGTCCTGCACGTAGATGCCGTGGCCCGCCTTCAGTGCCAGCGGAATGCGTCGTGGATAAGAACGCGCATTCGACTCCCGCGCGGCCTGGCGCTCAAGCAGCGGGTCAGCATCGAAGTGGCGTAGCGGCTGGCGGCGAAAATGCGCCAGGCTGAACTGCGCAAGCTGAATGTCTTCCATAGAGCGATCCCTCTACTGCTTGCGATTAGCGTTGATCGGCGGTTTGCAGAGCCTGGCGCAGGCTCAGCGGGCGCATGTCTGTCCAGTTCTGTTCGATCCAGGCCAGGCACTGGGCTTTGTCGCCCTGCTCGCCGACCGCGCGCCAGCCATCGGGCAGTGCCTTGTAATCCGGCCAGATCGAATACTGCTCCTCATGATTGACCACCACCACGAACCCGCTTTCGGCCTTTTCCAAACCCATTTTCGATTCCTTGAACACGTGACTTCACTGGATCCCGGCTGCCCGAAAAAGGCTGCAGTCGAGGTGCACACAAACGGCGCAAATGCTAATGAATTGCACTAACACTTACCATATCTTTCGTATATATTTCGCCAGCGCCCGGTGGTCTACCCACGATGGCATTTGGCTGTGACAACTAAAAGAGAACAAAGGAGCAAGCTCATGGGACGAGGTGTCGGGCAGAACAATGGCCTGTCTGTGCAAGCGCTCTTGCCAGACCGCAACCTGCCGCTACTGGTCAAGCCGGAGCAGCCCGGCACATGGAGCGTCGAGGCGCTGCACGCACTGGCCGACGACTGCCTGCATGAAAGCGGCGCCCTGCTGCTGCGTGGTTTCGATGTGCTGGGTGAACAGTCGTTCCAGGCGCTGGTACGCAGCTTCGGCCACCCGCTGCTCAACTACGAATTCGGCTCCACCCCGCGCAAGGCGATCGAGCAGGGGGTGTACACCTCCACCGAATACCCCGCGCACCAGATCATCCCGCTGCACAACGAACAGTCCTACACCCTGCAGTGGCCCATGAAGATTTGGTTCCATTGTGTCCAGCCCAGTGCCGAAGGCGGTGAAACTCCGATCGCCGACAGCCGGCAGATCTTCCAGCAGCTCGACCCCGCCCTGCGCCAACGCTTCAGCGACAAACGCCTGATGTACGTGCGCAACTACGGCAACGGCCTCGACCTGCCTTGGGAACAGGCCTTCAACACCGAAGAACGCGCCGTCGCCGAGGCTTACTGCCGGGCCAACCAAATTGCCTTCGAATGGAAAAACGACGGCGAACTGCGCACCCGCCAGGTGTGCCAGGCCACCGCTCGCCACCCTGTCACACAGGACTGGGTATGGTTCAACCAGGCCCATCTGTTCCACGTTTCCAACCTCCCGCCGACGGTGCGTGAAAGCTTGCTGGCCGTGGTCGATGACCCGCTCGACCTGCCACGCAACGTCTATTACGGCGATGGCAGCGAGCTCGAAGAAAGCGCACTGGCGGAGATCCGTGGGGTGCTGGAGCAATGCACCGTGCGCTTCCCCTGGGAGCAAGGCGATGTGCTGATGCTCGACAACATGCTGGTGGCCCATGGTCGCGCCAGCTTCAAAGGGCCACGCCAAGTGATCGTGGCCATGGCCGAACCGGCTCAGGAGTGACCCAGGATGACGACCTCCCTTTTGCAGCACCCTGCCAGCGCCGGCCAGCAGGCGCTGTGGCAGTACCACCAGCTCAACCCAGCCAGCCCGGCGTACAACATGGTCGCCGCCCGCGAGCTGCGCGCCGACCTCGACCCGGCCACCTTGTGCCGAGCGTTCGCACGGGTGGTCGAACATTGTGAAACCCTGCACTGCGGCTACCGCGAACAGGACGGCACGCTGTTCATGTATCGCCCCGAGCAGGTCCGGGTAAACGCCAGTATCGAGCGCATCGATGGCCTGGACGACGCCGGCGTCGCCAGCTGGATCGAACAACACGCCGACCAGCCGTTCGACCTCGCCGCCGCGGACATCTGCCGGCTCAACCTGCTGCAGAGCGAGGGCCGCCTCTACCTGTGCATGGCCGCCCACCACATCAGCGGCGACTTCCTCAGCGTCGAATGGATGCTCAAGCTGACCTTCGCCGCCTACCATGCCGAACTGAGCGGCGAGCCACTGGAACTGCCC
Source organism: Pseudomonas sp. ES1 (assembly GCF_050586605.1). Lineage (NCBI taxonomy): Bacteria > Pseudomonadati > Pseudomonadota > Gammaproteobacteria > Pseudomonadales > Pseudomonadaceae > Pseudomonas > Pseudomonas sp. ES1. Next base: position 23,152 of record NZ_JBOBDM010000027.1, read on the forward strand.
CAGGCCGGGCTGTATTTCGACTGGCTGGCCGAGCAGCGCGAGCTGCAGGCCGAGCATAAGCTCGGCGCGGCTGCCAGCTACTGGCATAAGCAGTTGAGCGGCAGCCCAACCGCACTGACGCTGCCCGCCGACCGCCCTCGCCCACGCACGCCCGGCTTTGTTGGTGGCGAGATCGAGTGCCTGCTCGACCAGGCCCGCAGCGATCAACTGCGCCAACTGGCCGAGGCCCACGGCGTCAGCCTGTACGTCGTTCTCGCGACTCTGTTCCAGGTGTTCATGCACCGTTACACCGGCCAGGACGATTTCCTGATCGGCACCCCGACCATGGACAGGCACAAGGCCCGCTACAAGGAACTCATCGGTTTCACCCTCAACAGCCTGCCGCTGCGCGCCCGTTTCGCCCATGCTCCGAGCCTGGTCGATTGCCTGCGCGACACCGCCCAGCAACTGCGCGAAGCCCTGCGCCATCGCCGCTACCCGGCAGCGCGCCTGCAACAGGAGGTCGCCAGCGGCCCCCTGTTCCACTGCATGATGACCTACATGCCGAGCCGTCGTGACGACGCGTTCACCGACTACAGCGTACGCGAACACCTGTTCACCCAGCGTGGCGCCGCCAACGAGCTCAACCTGCGTTGGCAGGACGACGGCGAGCAATTGCTGGCGCAGTGGCGCTATCGCAGCGACCTGTTCGATGCCGACCGTATCGCCCGCCTGGCCGAAGATTTCGCCTGGTTCGCCGGCAACGCCCTGGCGCACCTCGACGCCCCGGTTCACCAGTTGCCCGCTGCGCCACCGGCCAACAGCGCGCGCCGCGCCGGCGCCTGCCAAGCGCCCGGCTTCGACACCGCCGTGGCCGCCTTCGACCACCAGGTCCGCAGCCACGGCCAACGCACCGCCCTGCGCGATGCCGACGGCAGCCTGAGCTACGCCGAACTGGACCAGGCCGCCAGCACACTGGCCGCGCGCCTGCGTGAGGCCGGCGCCGGTGCCGGCCAGGTCATCGCCATCGCCCTGCCCCGCAGCCGCGCACTGATCACCGCCATGCTGGCCAGCTGGAAACTCGGCGCGGCCTACCTGTGCCTGGACCCTGCCCTGCCCGTCACCCGGCAACGCCAACTGCTCGAAGACAGCGCCGCCAGCGTGCTGATAGACCCCGCTCACACCCTGCATACCCTGGCCGGCAACCCCAGCGCCGCGAGCGGCCAAGCGCACCCGCTGCAGCTGGCCTACCTGATCTACACCTCCGGCTCCACCGGCACGCCCAAGGCGGTGCGGGTGACCCAGGGCAACCTGATCCACTACGCCGAGGCCGTGCTCAAGCCACTGGCCCTGAGCCCCGAAGCCAGCCTGACTGCGCTGGCCAGCGTCGCCGCGGACCTGGGCTACACCGCCTGGTTCGGCGCGCTGCTCAGCGGCCGCACCCTGCAACTGATCAGCGACGAACTGGCCAGCGCCCCGGAAGAGCTTGCCCAGTGCCTGGCGAGCAACCCGGTCGACTGCCTGAAGATCGTGCCCTCGCACCTGGGCGCCCTGCTCGCCGTGGCCGAACCGCAACGCCTGCTGCCCCGCCAGTGCCTGGTGCTCGGCGGCGAAGGCCTGGACCTGGCCCTGGTCCGACGCATCCAGGCCCTGGCCCCGGCCTGCCGGATCGTCAACCACTACGGCCCCACGGAAACCACCGTCGGCTGCCTGACCCACGCCGTGCAAGACAACACCCCGAGCCTGTCCGGGTTCGCCCCGGTCGGCCAGCCGCTGGACAACGTCCAGGCCCAGGTGCTCGACCAGCATCTCACGCTGCTGCCGCTAGGCAGCATCGGCGAGCTGTACATCGGCGGCGCCGGGGTGGCCGACGGCTACCTGGGCCAACCGGGCCTTACTGCCCGGCAGTTCATTCCCGACCCGTTCGCCGGCCACGGCCAACGCCTCTATCGCACTGGCGATCGCGTGCGCATGCTGGCCAGCGGTGCCATCGAGTTCCTCGGTCGAATGGACGACCAGGTCAAGATCCGCGGCTTTCGCGTCGAACCTGGCGAAGTCGAAGCCTGCCTGCGCGCCTGCACCGGGGTCCGCGAAGCGGCGGTGCTCGCCCGCCCCCTGGGCGAAGGCGAAGCGCCACGGCTGATCGCCTATCTGGTGGCCGAGCCCGGGCTGAACCTTGGCCAACTGCGCCAGCAACTGGCCGAGCAACTGCCCGAGCCGCTGCTGCCAAGCCTGTACCTGCAACTCGAACGCTTGCCCCGCCTGGGCAACGGCAAGGTCGACCGGCACAACCTGCCGCTGCCGGCGCCAGAGCAGCCCGCCGCGCAGCAGCACGACGCCCCGCGCGACCCGATCGAGGCCGTGCTGCTGACGCTGTGGTGCGAAGTCCTGGACAGGCCTGCGCTGTCGATCCATGACGACTTCTTTGCCCTGGGCGGCGACTCGATCATGGCCCTGCAACTGATCGCCAAGGCGCGCAAGGCGCAGCTCAAGTTCACCCCCAAGCATTTCTTCGCCCACCCCACCATCGCCCGCCTCGCGGCCACGCTGGACTCGCCGCTCAAAGGCCTTGAAGCGCAATTGCTGGCGGTCTGGCGCGAAGTGCTGGAGCGCCCGGACATCGGTCGCCAGGACGACTTCTTCGGCATCGGCGGCGACTCGATCATCGCCCTGCAGGTGATCGCCAAGGCGCGCAAGCTGGGCTTGAAGTTCAGCCCCAAAGAACTGTTCGCCAACCCGCGCATCGACGCCCTGGCCCTGCTGCTCAGCCAGCGCCAGCCGGCACAGCCCGCCGCTGCCGCGTCGGCGCCGGAAACGCCGGCCAGCCCGTCGGTATCGCTCGCTGTCGAGCAGCGCCAGGCTCTGCAGCCCTTGGTTGGCACAGCCCTGGAAGACGCCTACCCGCTCTCACCACTGCAAAAAGGCCTGCTGTTCCACAGCCTGCTCGAAGGCGCCAGCGGGGTATACGTCAACCAACTGCAGGCCGAGCTGCAAGGCCCCCTGGACGCCGAGCGCTACCTGGCCGCCTGGCACGCCACTTTCGCCGCGCATCCATTGATGCGCACGGCGATTCTCTGGCAAGGCCTGGACGAACCGGTGCAAGGCGTGTGCAGTGAGCTGAACCTGCCGGTACAACGACTGGACTGGAGCACCCTCGACCCGGCGCAACGCCAGCAGGCCCTCGACGCGTACTGCCAGGCCGACCGTGCTCTGGGCTTCGACCCGCAACGCCCACCGCTGCAACGGGTAGCGCTGATCCACCTCGACGCCCAGCACAGCTGGCTGATCTGGAGCCGCCATCACCTGATCGCCGACGGCTGGAGCTCGGTGATGCTGATGGAGGAGATCCTGGCCCGCTACAACGGCCACGCCGTGCCGTCGCGCCCCCCCTACCGCGACTACATCGCCTGGCTTGCAGCGCAACCGGCCGAGCACAGCCTGCACTATTGGCAGCAGCACCTGGCGAACTTCGATGGCGTCGGCAGCCTGCCGGCCCTGAACCCGGCCGAGCCCACCGCCACCGCGCGCTACCACAGCCGCAGCCTGCGCCTGAGCGAGGCCCACAGTCGCCGCCTGAACGAACTGGGCAAAGCCTGCCGGGTGACCCTCAACACCCTGATGCAAGCCGCCTGGGGCCTGCTGCTGGCGCGCAGCAACAACCACACCGAGGTGATGTTCGGCGTCACCAGCAGCGGCCGCCCGGACGCGCTGGCCGATGCCGGACAGATGCTCGGCGTGTTCATCAATACCCTGCCGCTGCGCCTGCAGGCGGCCCCGGGCATGGCCCTGGGCGACTACCTGCAACAGGTCCAGGCGGTCAGCGTGGCCATGCGCGAACACGAGCAGACGCCACTGGCGCAGATCCTCCAGCAGCACCCACGCGGTGCCGGGCTGTTCGACACCCTGCTGGTGTTCCAGAACCTGCCGGCGCTCAGCGAACGGCAGTTGCAGGCGGGCGAGCTGACCTTCAAGGTCCTCGACAACCTCGAGCAGACCAGCTACGGCCTGACCGTCGAAGTACTGCCCGGCCGTTGCCTGGAAGTGCTGTTCAGCGCCGACGCCCAGCGCCTGCCCGCTGCCGCCCTGGAGCGCCTGAGCGATGACCTGCTGAACCTGCTGCAGGCGCTTGACTGCCCGCTGGACACACGCCTGGAGCAGCTCACCACGCTCAGCCCGACAGAGCATCGACAGCTGCTGGACTGGGGACTCAACCCGGCCGACTACAGCCTCGAACAAAGCTGGGAAGCGCGGGTAGCCGCCCAGGTTGCCGCCCATCCCGAGCGCATCGTCGCCCGCTGTGCCGAACAGTCGCTGACCTACGCCCAACTGTGGCAGCGCTCCGAACGCCTGGCCCGTGGCCTGCAGGCTCTGGGCGCACGGCCCGACCAACCGGTGGCGCTGCTGGCCGAGCGCGGCATCGAATGGTTCTGCCTGATGGTCGCCACCCTGCGTGCCGGCTGCGCCTGGCTGCCGCTGGAGCCCTCGCAGCCGCCGGCACGCTGGCAACAGGTGCTGGCGCGCCTGGAGCAGCCGCTGGTGGTCTGCAGCCAGGCCTACGCCGAACCCCTGGCCTCGGTCTACCAAGGCCACCGCGCCGTGCCGGCCGACCTGCTGGAAATGAGTGCCAGCGGCATCCTGCCGAGCCAGCCGGCGCGCGCCGAGCAACTGGCCTACGTGCTGTTCACCTCCGGCTCCACCGGCCAGCCCAAAGGGGTGATGGTGCCCCGCGCCGGCATGCTCAACAACATGCTGGCCAAGCTGCAGCCCCTGGGCCTGAACGCCGACGACGTGATCGCCCAGACCGCCCCGGCCTGCTTCGACATCTCGGTGTGGCAGACCCTCACCGCACCGCTGTTCGGCGCCTGCGTGGAGATCATCGGCGACCACCTGGTACGCGACCCGCACGCCCTGCTGCAACTGGTGCGCGAGCGCCGGGTCAGCCTGCTCGAACCGGTACCGGCGCTGCTGCAAGCGATGCTCGAAAGCCTCGACGGCCAGCCGCTGCCGCTACCGCACCTGCGCTGGGTATTGCCCACCGGCGAGGCGCTACCGGTGGCCACCGCCCAGGAATGGTTCCGTCACTACCCGCAAATCCCGTTGATGAACGCCTACGGCCCGGCCGAGTGCTCCGATGACGTAGCCTTCCAGCCGCTGTACCAGGCACCCGGCCAAGGCGCCAATGTCGCCATCGGCCGGCCCACCGCCAACAGCGAGCTGTACGTGCTGGGCCACGACCTGCAACCGGTGGCCGCGGGCGTGGTCGGCGAACTGGCCATCGGCGGTATCGGCGTCAGCCGCGGCTACCTGGCCGACCCGGCGCGCACCGCCGCCAGCTTCATCCCCAACCCCTTCGGCGCGCCGGGCAGCCGCCTGTACCTGAGCGGCGACCTGGCCCGCTGGGACGCCGACGGCGTGCTGCAGTACCTGGGCCGCAAGGACTTCCAGCTCAAGCTGCGAGGCTTCCGTATCGAGCCCGGCGAGATCGAGGCGCACCTGGAGCGCCACCCGGACGTGTTGCGCGCCATGGTCAGCCTGCAGCAACTGGGCGGCAGCGACATGCTGGTCGGCTACTGGCAGGGCCGCAGCGGCCATCAGCTCAATGACAGCCTGCTGGCCCAGCACGTGCGCGACAGCCTGCCGGCGTACATGGTGCCGTCACTGTGGGTCGCCATGGACACCTGGCCGACCAACGCCAACGGCAAGGTCGACCGCAAGGCCCTGCCGCCGCCGTCGTTGCAACACGTCGACGTCGAACCCCTGGCCAGCGCCAACGAGAAACTGCTGGGCGAGCTGTGGGCGGCCCTGCTGCCCGCCCAGCCACTGGGCCGCAACAGCCACTTCTTCGAGGCCGGCGGGCATTCGCTGCTGGCCACCCGACTGATTGCCCGTGTCCGTCAGCGCTGCGCCCTGGAGCTGCCGCTGCGCAGCGTGTTCGAAGCACCGCTGTTGTGGCAAATGGCCGCCCGCCTGGATGCCCTGGCCGCCGAGCCGGCCCAGGCTGCGGCAGGCCCGCAGTTGCTGCCGGTAGCGCGCCAGGCGCACATGCCGCTGTCGCTCAGCCAGCAACGGTTGTGGATGGTCGATCGCCTGCACGGTCCATCAGCGGCCTACAACATGGCCGCCAGCCTGACCCTGGACGGGCCGCTGGACATGCCCGCGCTGCGGGCCACCTTCAATGCCCTGCTGGCGCGCCACGAAGTCCTGCGCAGCAGCTACCAGGACATCGACGGCGAGCCGATCACGCTGATTGCCGAACAGCTGGAGCTGGACGTCACCCTGCGCGATCTCAGCGCAATGGACGACGCCCAGCGCCACCAGGTGGCCGAACAGGAAAGCCTGGACAACCTGCGCCTGCCATTCGACCTGCGCCAGGCGCCACTGATCAGGGCGCGGGTGCTCAGGCTCGGTGAGCAACAGCACCTGCTGTTGCTGGCCCTGCACCACATGGTCGCCGACGGCTGGTCGGTGGGCGTACTGGTCAACGAGTTCAGCCAGCTGTATGCCAACCTGCGCGAAGGCCGCCAGGCGCCGCTGCCGACGTTGCCGGTGCAGTACGCCGACTACGCAGCCTGGCAGCGCCAATGCCTGCAAGGCGCCGCACTGGAACAGGAAGTCGGCTTCTGGCAGCAGCAGCTGCATGGCGCGCCTCAGGTGCTGGCCCTACCCTGCGACTGGCCACGCCCGGCCCAGGCCGACGCCCGTGGCGCCGCCAAAGCACTGGAAATTCCCGCACCCCTGCTGGCACGCCTCGACGCCCTGGCCCTGGCCGAAGGGGTAAGCCTGTACATGCTCCTGCTGGCCAGTTTCGAACTGCTGCTGCACGCGGTCACCGGTGCCGACGACCTGCTGCTGGGCACCGACGTCGCTGGCCGCGAGGACGCCAACCTCGAAGGCCTGATCGGCTTCTTCGTCAATGTCCTGCCGCTGCGCTCGCGCCGCCTGGCCGGCGAGAACCTGCGCGCGTTCCTCGACCGCACCCGCGACACCTGCCTGCAAGCCCTGGAGCATCAGGCGCTGCCGTTCGACCGCATCGTCGAGGCGCTGCAGGTTCCGCGCGAGCGCAGCCGCAACCCACTGGTGCAGGCGCTGTTCGTGCTGCAGAACACCCCTGAAGCGGACTTCTCGATCCCTGGGCTCGAGGTGCGCATGCAGCCTGCGGCCGAACGCACCAGTAAGTTTGACATGGCGCTGTTCCTCGAGCGCCACGGCGAAGTCATGCGCGGCGACTGGGTGTATGCCCGCGCCCTGTTCAAGGGCGAGCGCATCGACGCACTGATCGACGCCTGGCTCAACCTGCTGCAGCAGGTAGTCGACCAGCCCCACGCCGCCCTTGACCAATTCACCGTCACGCTGCCCTCCGTGGAGACACCGGCCTTGGCAACACCAGCCCCATCATCCAGCAAGCTGGACAAACTGAAGAAGCTCCCGGCTCGCGCCGCCGCGCCGCGGCCACTGATCCGCACCACGGCGCTGCAACCCGGCCGCGAGTTCCCGCTGCTGATCGAACCCGTGGCCGCGGACCTGGACCCGGTAGGCTGGGCGCAGAGCTCCCGCGACCTGATCGACACCCTGCTGTGCCAGCACGGTGGCCTGCTGTTCCGCGGCTTCGCCCTGGATGACCCGAAAGCCTTCGAAGCCTTTGCCGAAGCCATTCACCCCGGCCTGTTCGGCGGCTATGGCGACCTGCCCAAGAAGGAAGGCGGGCGCAACATCTACCGCTCCACGCCCTACCCGGAGCGGGAAATGATCCTGTTCCACAACGAGAGCTCGCACCTGCCCCGCTCGCCGCGCAAGCAGTGGTTCTACTGTGAACAGCCCTCGCCGGTCGGTGGCGCCACACCGATCGTCGACTGCCGTGAGCTGTACCGTCAGCTGCCGACGGAGCTGGCCGAAACCTTCGAACGCAAGGGCCTGTTGTACGTGCGCACCTTCACCGAGCGCCTGGACGTCAATTGGCGCGAGTTCTTCAAGACCGACAGCCGCGAGCAGGTCGAGGCCCTGTGCCGGGCCAGCAACACCGACTTCCGCTGGCTGGCCAACGACGAACTGCAAACCCGTACCCGTTGCCCGGCGGTGATCCGCCACCCGCTGAGCGGCGAGCGCAGCTTCTTCAACCAGTTGCAGCTGCACCACACCTTCTGCCTGGAGCCCCAGGTGCGTGAAGACCTGCTGAACATGGTCGGCCAGGAGCGTATGCCACGCCAGGTGTACTTCGGTGACGGCAGCCCGATCGACGACGCCAGCATGGCCCTGATCGGCCGTTTGTACGAAGCCTGCGCGGTGCGTTTCGACTGGCAGCGCGGTGACGTGGTGATGCTCGACAACCTGATTGCCGCCCACGCCCGCGACCCATACGAAGGCCCGCGCAAGATCGCCGTCGCCATGGGTGACATGCATGAACCGGCCCAACTGGCCGCCCGACACAACGCAATGGAACTGCAGGATCAGACCGCGCAATGAACCACACCCAGGATTTGCACCACGACCTCCCCTTGAGCGCCGAACAGGCCCTGGCCTTGCAGCACGGACGTGCGCCCCTGCACCTGGGCGTCAACCTTGCCGGGCCACTGCAGCCAGGCCGCCTGCATGAAGCCTTGCTGCAGGTGATCGAACGCCACACCAGCCTGCGCGTGGCGCTGCGCCCATCGACCCTGTACCGCAGCCTGCGCCAGAGCGTGGTCGCCAGCACCCTCGACTGGCACCTGCTGGACGCCGGGCAGCACGCCGAGGCCGAGGCCCTGGCCGCCCAGCCGCTGGCCATCGACCAAGGTCGCCTGGTGCGCGGTATCGTGCGCCAGCTGGGCGCCGAGCAGTGGCGCCTGGACCTGTACGTAGCCACCTGCGCCAGCGACCGGCTGAGCCTGCAGAACCTGCTCGGCGAACTGGCGGCGCTGTATGCCCAGCCCGCTGCGGTGCTGGAGGAAGCCTTCCAGTACAGCCAGTACGTCGAATGGCGCAACGATCTGGACGCCGACGAGGAAGCCCCCGCCGGGCGTGCCTACTGGGCCGGCCTGGGCCTGGAAAGCCTGACGCCGTTGCGCCTGGGGGGCCTGGGCGAACCCGCGCCGCAGGCCATTGGCAATGCCGTGCAGCACGCCCTGCCCGAGCCGCTGCTGGCACAGTTGCAACAACTGGCCGAAAGCGAAGAGCAAGCACTGGATACCGTGCTGCAGGCCGCATGGTGGGCGCTGTTGGCGCGCATCGGCGGTAGCGCCGAGTTCATCGCCGGCTGGCAGCAGGACTGCCGCTTCGACTATGAAACCCTGGCCAACGGCATCGGTGTCTACGAAAAGATCCTGCCCCTGGCCCTGGCGCCAGCGCTCGACCAGCCCTTCAGCACCTGGCTGCAACGCCTGGCCGACCAGCTCGAAGGTCATGCCCAACAGCAGGAGTACTGGAATGTCGCCGACACCACGCTGACCCTGCAGCGTACGGTCGGCTTCAACCTGGTGCGCCACAGCGCAGCGTTCGCCAACGGCGGTCTGCGCTGGTCGGTCGATACCCTGCCCGGCGCCGATCCGGGCTTCGAGCTGGCGCTGCAGGTAACCCTCGACGCCCAGGGCCAGCTGCAGCCACTGAGCCTGCAGTCACCCACCGCGCAGTACCCCGAGGCCGATCTGCGCTGCCTGCTGGAACAATATGTCCAGCTGCTCGAGACCCTGGTCGAACAGCCGCGCCAGCGCGCCCTGCGCGAACTGCCACTGAGCCCGCCTGCGCATCAGCGCGTGCAGCAACAGCTGCGCGGCCCGCAGCGAGACTTCGGCAACCGCCCGCTGATCGAGCGCCTGGCCCACTGGGCGCAGCATCGCCCCGACGCCCCGGCGCTGATGGCCGCCGAGCAGACCCTGAACTATGCCCAGCTGCATGCCCAGGTCGAACACCTTGCCGGGGTGCTGCAGGCGCGTGGCATCGGCCGCGGCGCCAGCGTCGCGCTGCTGCTGCCACGCTCGGCCGAGCTGCTGCTCGGCCTGCTCGCCGTGCTGCGCGCCGGCGCCGCCTATGTGCCGCTGGACCCGGCCTGGCCACAGGCGCGCGTCGAGCGGATCCTCGCCGACGCCCAACCGCAGCTACTGATCGGCGGCCCCCAGGGCAGCGCCCTGGCCGAACTGCTCCAATCCCCAGCCGCCGCAGTAGCCGACAATGACATCAGCCTGGCCGATGCCGCCTACCTGCTGTACACCTCCGGCACCAGCGGCGAGCCCAAGGGCGTGCTCATCGAGCATGGCCAACTGCTCAACTACACCGCGGCGGTCAGCGAAGCGCTCAGCCTGGAGCAATGCCAACGTTTCGCCCTGATCTCCTCGGTGGCCGCCGACCTGGGCAACACCACCCTCTACGCCGCACTGTGGACCGGCGGCTGCCTGGTGCTGGCCGACGACCAGGCCAGCCGCGATGCCGCCGCCTTCGCCCGCTACCTCGAAGCCGGGCAGGTCGACTGCCTGAAGATCGTGCCCTCGCACCTGGCGGCGCTGCTCGAAGGCCAGCCGGCCTGCAGCCTGCCCCGCGTGCTGATCCTCGGCGGCGAAGCCTGCCCCGGCAGCCTGCGCCAGCGCATCGAACAACTGGCACCCGGCAGCCGCGTGCACAACCACTACGGCCCCACCGAAACCACCGTGGGCGTGCTGTACAGCCTCGACCAGGGCTACAACCCACGCGCCCCGCTGGGCCTGCAGCACGCCCTGGCCAACACCTGGGTGCGCCTGCTCGAAGCCACGCCGACCGGCCTGCAACCCGCCCCGCTCGGAGCCCTGGCCGAGCTGTACATCGGCGGCGCCCAGGTCTGCCGCGGCTACCTGAACCGCGACTCCGACGCCTTCATCGACGACCCGCTGCAACCCGGCCAGCGCCTGTACCGCAGTGGCGACCTGGCACGCCTGTCGGCCAGCGGCCAACTGCAACTGGCCGGGCGCAGTGACCAGCAGATCAAGATCCGCGGTTTCCGCGTCGAGCCCGGCGAACTGGAAGCGGCCTTGGCCGGCCTCGAAGGGGTCAGCCAAGCCGTGGTGCAGTACCGCGACGGCAAGCTGCTGGCCTATGCCGTCAGCCAGCGCGACAGCGCCACGCTGCTCGGCGAACTGCGCGGGCGGCTGCCCGACTTCCTGATGCCGGCCCACCTGCTGTGCCTGGCCACGCTGCCACGCCTGGCCAACGGCAAGGTCGACTTCGGCGCACTGCCGAGTGCCAACAGCCAGGCCAGCGAGCGGGTCGAGTTGCCACCGCGCGATGCCCTCGATGCATTGCTCGTCGACCTCTACAAGGAACTGCTCGAACAGCCAAGCCTGAGCATTGCCGACAGCCTGTTCGACCTCGGCGGCCATTCATTGATCGTCATCAAGCTGTGCACCCGCCTGCGCAGCCTGCTGCAACTGGAAGTCGCCCCGGCGCTGGTGTTCGACCACCCGAGCGTGGCCGCGCTGGCCGATGCCCTGCGTGCCCAGGAGAGCTCGCCAGGCAAGCTGCTGAAGGTCGCCGAGCTGCGCCGCATGCTGGCGGCGATGTCGCCCGAAGAGCGCGCCGCCCTGCAGGCCCGTGCCCAATCCGCCGCCGCGCCAAGGAGCTGAAGCCATGCAACTCGACCCCCAGCAACTGGCCGAGCGAATCGCCAGGCTCGCCCCGGAAAAACGCCAAGCCTTCGCCGCTGCCCTGGCTGCGCAAGGCTTCGCCCTCAGCCGCTTGCCGATCGTTGCAGCCAGCGAAGCCGGCCCGCACCCGCTGTCGTGGGCGCAGCAGCGCCTGTGGTTCCTGCATCGCCTGGACCCCTCCAGCAGCGCCTACAACATGCCGGCAGCCCTGCACCTGCGTGGCCGTCTGGACAGCGCGGCCCTGCAACGCAGCTTCGACCAGTTGATCGACCGCCACGCGATCCTGCGCAGCACCTTCGATGAGATCGACGGCCAGGCCCGCCAGACCGTCCACGCCCAGTTGCCGATGCCCTTGGCCCAGGTGGACTTTTCGGCGCTGCCCGCCGAGCAGCGGACCGAGCGCCTGCAACAGCTGATCGACAGCGAGAGCAACCGCCCCTTCGACCTGCGCCAGGCGCCGCTGCGCGGCCTGCTGGCGCGGCTCGACGCCGATGAGCACGTGCTGATTCTGTGTGCCCAGCACATCGTCGCCGACGGCTGGTCGCTGGGCATTCTGGTCAAGGAACTGACCGCCCTCTACAGCGCCGCCCTGCAAGGCCGCGACAGCGACCTGCCAGGCATGCCGATCCAGTATCACGACTACGCGGTCTGGCAGCAGACCAGTCTCAGCGACAGCGCGCTGGCGACCGACCTTGCCTACTGGTGCGAGCAGCTCGGCACTGAGCAGCCCACCCTGGAGCTGCCTACCGACCACCCACGGCCCCGCCAGCCGAGCGGTCGCGGCACGCGCCACTCGCTGCACATCGACGCGGCACTGTGCCAGGCCCTGCGCGAGCTGGCCCAGGCCCGCGGCACCACGTTGTTCAGCGTGCTGCTGGGCGCCTTCAACGTGCTGCTGTACCGCCTCAGCGGGCAGACCGACCTGCGCGTCGGGGTACCGGTGGCCAACCGCACCCGGGTCGAGACCGAGGGCCTGATCGGTTGCTTCATCAACACCCTGGTACTGCGCTGCCAGCTTGATGGCCGCCAGCCCTTCGACGCCCTGCTCGACAGCATCGAGCACACCCGCCGCCAGGCCCTGGCCCACCAGCAGCTGCCCTTCGAGCGGCTGGTCCAGGCGTTGGAGCCTGAGCGCCAGCTGCAGCACTCCCCGCTGTTCCAGGTGATGTTCAACCTGCTCGACGGCAAGACCCCACGCCGTCTGCAATTGCCCGGCCTGGACATCGACGAGATCGAGCGCGAGCAACTGAGCGCGCAGTTCGACCTGGTGCTCAACGTCGTCGAGCGCAGCGACGCCCTGGAAATCACCTTCACTGGCAACGCCGACCTGTTCGAGCACGCCACCCTGGCAGCGCACGCCCACCGCTACGCCACCCTGCTGCACGGCCTGGTGCAGGCGCCCACGGCACGCGTCGCGCAACTGCCGCTGACCAGCGGCGAGCAACAGCAACGCCTGCTGGCCGACTGCCAGGCTTCGCTGGCGCTCGGCCCCCTGCCGGAGCTGGTGCACCTGCGCCTGGCCACGCAGGCGGCCGAGCAGCCCCAGCGCATCGCGCTGATCCACGACGACGACACCTGGAGCTACGCCACCCTGCAGCAGCGCGTCGAGCTGATCAGCCGTCACCTGCTGGCCCTGGACCTGCCCGCCGAAGCGCGCATCGGCCTGTGCCTGCCGCGCGGTCTGGACATCGTCGCCGCGGTGTTCGGCACGCTCAATGCCGGGCTGACCTTCGTGCCGCTGGACCCGCAGTTCCCCAGCGAACGCCTGGCGCACATGATCGACGACGCCGATATCCGCCTGGTGCTGGTCACCCCGGATACCGAGGCTGTCATGGCGCCGTACCAGCGCCCCTGCCTGGACGTCACCCGCCTGGACGCCAGCGCGCCAGCGCTGGTCGGGGTGCCGAGCACACGCCCGGTACATCGGGAGCAATTGGCCTATGTGATCTACACCTCCGGCTCCACCGGCAAGCCTAAGGGCGTGGCGGTCACCCACCGCTCCCTGGCCGGCTACAGTGAAGTGGCACGCGCCTACTATGGGGTCGAGGCCGACGACCGGGTACTGCAGTTCTCGACCTTCAACTTCGACGGCTTCGTCGACCAGCTGTTCCCGCCGCTGGTCTGCGGCGCGGCCCTGGTGGTGCGCGGCCCAGAACTGTGGGACAGCCGCGAATTCCATGCCCGCCTGTACCGCCACCGGATCACCGTCGCCGCCTGCCTGACCACCGCCTACTGGTTCCAGTTGGCCCAGGATTTCGCCCTGCAACCGCACGCGGCCTACGGCGAGCTGCGCCTGGTCAGCGTCGGCGGTGAGGCGATGCCCAGCGCAGGCCTGGATGCCTGGCGCAAGGCCGGCCTGGCCGCAGTGCGCCTGCTGAACATCTATGGCCCCACGGAAATCACCGTGGTCTCCAGCATCCAGGACTGCAACGCGCTGCTGCAGCACGACCCGCTGCCACTGCAACTGCCGATCGGCGCCCCCCTGCGCGGGCGCGCCTACTATCTGCTGGACCGCGACGACAACCTCACGCCAGCGGGCGTCCCGGGCGAACTGTGCATCGGCGGCGAGCTGCTCGCACGCGGCTACCACGACGTGCCCGGCCTGACCGCCGAGCGCTTCTGCCCCGACCCCTACGGCCCACCGGGCAGCCGCATGTACCGCACCGGCGACCGCGCCCGGCGCCTGGCCGACGGCACCTACGAGTACCTCGGGCGTATCGACCAGCAAGTCAAGCTGCGCGGCTTTCGCATCGAGCTGGGCGAGATCGAGTCGCGCCTGCGCACCCACCCGCTGGTACGCCAGGCCCTGGCGCTGGTGCGCGAGGACCGCCCCGGCGACCGCCGCCTGGTGGCTTACCTGGTGTACCACGGGCCAGCCCCGGACACCGCCGAACTGCGCCAGCACCTGGCCGCGCAGTTGCCCGACTACATGGTGCCCGCAGCGTTCGTCGCCTTGGCGCAGATGCCCATGACCCCCGGCGGCAAGCTCAACCGCGCCGCCCTGCCGGCGCCGGACTACAGCGCCCAGGGCAGCAGCCAGCGGGCACCGCAGAGCGAGCGCGAGCAGCAGTTGCTGGCACTCTGGCAGAACGTGCTGGGGCAGCAGGCGATCGCCATGGACGACAACTTCTTCGCCATCGGTGGCCACTCGCTGCTGGCCGCGCAACTGGTCGCCCGCATCCGCCTGGAGCTGAACCTGGAACTGCCCCTGCGCAGCCTGTTCGAGGCACCGACCATCGCCCAACTGGCATTGCTGCTGGATCACGCCGAGCCCGGCCGCCAGGCGCCGATCACGCTGGCCGCGCTGCCGGCCGGTGGCCGCCGGGTGCTGTCCCATGCCCAGCAGGGCATGTGGCTGGTACAAGCCATGCAGCCGGACAGCGCGGCCTATCACATCCCCAGTGCCGCGCGGCTGCTCGGCCGGCTCGACCTCCCGGCTCTGCGCCAGGCCTTCCAGCAACTGGGCCAACGCCACGAAGCGCTGCGCAGCAGCTTCCACGAACAGGATGGTGCCCTGCATGTCACCGTGCAGGACACTATCGAGCTGCCGTTTGAGCGCCATGACCTCGGCCAGGTGCCCGAGGCCGAACGCGAAGCCCACGCCAAGCGCCTGCTGATCGAACTGGCGACGCGCCCCATCGACCTGCGCCAGGCACCGCTGCTGCGCCTGCACCTGGTCCGCCTGGACGACCAGCAGCACCTGCTGCTGCTGGTGATGCACCACATCGTCTCCGACGGCTGGTCGATGGGCGTGCTGGTACGCGAGCTCAGCCAGCTCTACAGCGCAACCCTGAACGGCACCGCGACGAGCCTGCCGGCGCTGCCGATCCAGTACAGCGACTACGCCGCCTGGCAACGCCAGCAGCTGGACAGCACCCAGCAAACCCACTTGGGCTATTGGCTACAGGCCCTGGGCGAGCCCCTGCCGCCGCTGGAGCTGTTCAGCTATCGCCCGCGCCCGCAAGTGCTCAGCGGCCTGGGCGCGCGGCTGTCGTTCCAGGTTGCCGCGGCCCCGTCCCAAGCGCTCAAACAGCTGTGCCTGAACCATGGCGCCACGCTGTTCATGGGCCTGCTGGGGGTGCTGCAACTGAACCTGTACCTGCACAGCGAACGTACCCAGGCGGTGATCGGCACCGACGTGGCCAACCGCGAGCACAGCGAGACCGAAGGCCTGGTGGGCTTCTTCATCAACCAACTGGCACTGCGCGGCGACGTTTCCGGCAACCCCAGCTTCAACAGCCTGCTGCAACGCCTGCGGCCTCAGGTGCTGGAAGCCTTCAGCCATCAGGCGCTGCCGTTCAATACCTTGGTGGAGGTACTCAACCCACCACGCAGCCTGGCCTGCAACCCGCTGTTCCAGGCCAAGCTGGTGCTGCAGAACCATCCGGACGGCGCGCTTGAGCTGCCGGGCCTGACGGTCGCGCCCGAACGCATCGAGCACGGCCAGTCGCAGCTGGACCTGCACCTGAGCGTGGAAGAAAACCAGGGCAGCCTGGCCTGTACCCTGAAATACAGCACCGACCTGTTCGAAGCCCACAGCGCCGAAGCCTTTGCCGGCGCCTTCGTGAGCCTGCTCGAACAGTTGGTGGCGGCCCCTGAAGTACCGGTGGACACGGTCGTCGAACCGCTGCGCCGCACGCTTCAGGAACAACGCATGCAGCACGTGAGCGCACGCAGCGAACAGAGCCTGGCCCGTCTGGGCAGCAGCCGTCGTCGCACCCGCATCAGCACCGACTCTATGGAGGGATAAGACATGAACAGCCCCGCGATTGCCAAACTCGGCGGCATGCGCCGCAAGACCATCCGTGTGGATGAAGACGCACTGGTCCGGTTCACCCCGCTCAACCCAGGCAGCACCTACACCGCCGTGTGCGAACCGGCCGGCCCCGGCATCAATCTGGTGGCTTGGGCCGAGGCCAACCGCGAGCTGATCGAGCGCAAGCTGCTCGAACACGGCGCACTGCTGTTTCGCAACTTCCAGGTGGACAACGCCGAAGCCTTCGACAACTGCATCAGTGCGCTGTCCGGCGGCGCCTTGGAGTACAAATTCCGCGCCTCGCCGCGCACCCAGGTGGACCCGCGCCTGAACATCTACACCTCCACCGACTACCCCAAGGACCAGCGGATCTTCCCGCACAACGAACACTCCTACTCGCCGGTGTTCCCGCTGAAGATCTTCCTGTGGTGCGATATCGCGCCGCTGTCGCGAGGCGAAACGCCGATCGGCGACACCCGGGCGATCAGCCAGGCCATCGACCCCGAGGTGCGCGAGCGCTTCGCCCGCCTGGGCATCATGTACGTGCGCAACTATGGCGACGGCTTCGGCCTGCCCTGGCAAACCGTGTTCCAGACCGAGGACCGCGCCCAGGTGGATGCCTACTGCGCCAGCGTCGGCATCCAGACCGAGTGGAAGGCCGACGGCCGCCTGCGCACCCGCCAGGTAGGCCCGGCACTGGTGCGCCATCCGCGTACTGGCGAGACGCTGTGGTTCAACCACGCCACCTTCTTCCACGTCAGCACCCTGCCGGCCAGCGTGCGCGATGCGCTGCAGGCCGACTTCGCCGATGACGACCTGCCGCAGAACACCTTCTATGGCGACGGCAGCCCGATCGAGCCGCAGGTGCTTGAGCACCTGCGCGGTATCTACCTGCAGCACATGACCGAGTTCCCCTGGCGCCACGGCGACGTGCTGCTGCTGGACAACATGCTCTCGGTGCACGCACGCAACGAGTACGACAGCCCCCGACGCATCCTGGTGTCGATGGCCGAAGCCCTGAACAGCACGGACGTGGCGCTCAAGTCCTGACGCGCCCCCACGGTTCACGGTTTTCGACTCTGCCCCCTATTCAAGGCCTCCCTATCATGTCCAGCATCGCCATCGAGGGCTTTCGCCCCGCCCTGCAACAAAACGCTCACTGGTCGCATGCCAGCGAACGCGACGCCATACTGTTCCTGACCTTCAGCCTGCCTGAGGGCACCGACCTCATCCGCCTGCGAACGACCCTCGCGCAGGTGCTGGAGCAGCACGAGATCCTGCGCACCCGCCTGGTGGCCAGCCCCGGCATGCAACTGCCGGTACAGGTCATCGACGAGCAACTGCGCATCGACTGGCGCGAGGTCGCCGACGACCTGCCTCAGCCCGCCCTGCACAGCCTGCTGGCCAGCGCATTGGCCGAGGCCAGCCTGGCCGTCGCGCTGACCCAGGCCACGCCGCCACGGGCCTGCCTGGCGCTGCCGGCGGCCAACGCCGACCACACCACCCTGCAGCTGCTGCTGCAGCAATGGCAGGCACTCTATCTGGGCCTGCCAGCGGACGAGGAAGCCGTGCAGTTCGCCGACTTCGCCGAATGGCAGTTCGAGCACCTGGGCAGCAGCGACAGCGACGCCGGGCGCGCCTTCTGGCAGCGCCAACAGGCCGACGCTGCCGACCAGTACCTGGTGCAGCACCCCTTCCAGCGCGGCGAGGCCGCACTGCCGGCACAGCCAGCCTGCCTTGCGCGCACCCCGGACGCGGCCTTCCAGGACCACATCGGCAGCGCCCTGGCCGGGCTTGGCGCCTCGGCCGAGGCGCTGTTCGGCTGGTGCTGGGCACTGCTGCTCAAGCGCCACCTGGGTCAACCCCAGGTCCTGCTGGGCTGGGCCCACGATGGTCGCAACAGCGCCACCGCGAACGCCCAGGGTCCCTACGGCAAACGCCTGCCACTGCACCTGGCGCCGGATGACCAGGACACCCTGGCCAACGCCCTCCCCGGCTTCATCCAATTGCTCGAACAGGCGCGCACCTGGCAGGAAGAATGGCCGGCCCAGGCCCAGAACACGCCTTTCGGCTTCAGCCTTCGCCAACCGCTGGCCTCGGCCTGGCCGGTGCTGGCGGTGCACGGTGAAGCCTGCGCCCACAGCCTGTTGCTGGAAGTCCTGGAACAGCCCGAAGGCTTCGCCTTCAACCTGCACTACGATGCCGCCCGCCTGGACGCCGACGCCGCCGGGCTGCTGCTCGACCAGCTCCTCACCCTCACCCTGCAAGCCAGCGCCGCCAGCCAGCACCCACTGGGCGAAGCCTCAGGCATCAGTGCCGCACACCAGGACTGGCTCGCGGCGTTGAACCGCACCGAGGTGCAGCAGCAGACCCCGGCGCTGCTGCACCAGCTGTTCGAACAACAGGTTGCCGCCCGGCCAGAAGCCATCGCCGTGCGCCACGGCGATGCGCACCTGAGCTACCAGGCACTGGAGGCGCGGGCCAATCAGCTGGCACACCAGCTGCGCAACGCCGGCCTGGCCCCCGGGCAGGCCGTGGGCCTGTTCATGGGTCGCGGCCTCGACGCGATCGTCGGTATCCTCGGCATCCTCAAGGCCGGCGGCGCTTACCTGCCGCTGGACCCGAGCTACCCGGCCGAGCGCCTGAGCGACGTGCTTGAGCAGACCCGCGCCACCCTGCTGCTGAGCCTGAGCAGCCTGGAACCACGCCTGCCCAAAGGCGACTACCGCACCCTGTGGCTCGACCGCCTCGCCGAGCATGAACTGCCCACGCAGCGCCCGGAGCCGGTGAGCGACGGCGACAGCCTGGCCTACCTGATCTTCACCTCCGGTTCCACCGGCCGACCCAAGGGCGTGATGGTGTCGCACCGCAATGCGGTGCACTCTACCGCCGCGCGCCTGCTTGCCTATCAAGAGCCGCTGCAAGCCTTCCTGCTGGTATCGGGGCTGGCCTTCGACAGCTCGGTGGCCGGGCTGTTCTGGACCCTGGCCCAAGGCGGCGAACTGTGCCTGCCCCAGGACGACCAGGTGCAGGACGCCCTGGCCCTGGGCCGACTGATCGGCGCCCGGCAGATCAGCCACACCCTGATGCTGCCGTCGCTGTACGGGCAGGTGCTGGAACAGGCCGCCGATCAGCTGGGCAACCTGCGCTGCGCCATTGTCGCCGGTGAAGCCTGTCCGGCCAGCCTGGCCCGCCAGCACCGGCAGCAGTGCGCCCAGGCCCAGCTGTACAACGAGTACGGGCCGACCGAGGGCTCCGTGTGGTGCAGCTACTACCGCGCCCGGGGTGACGAACACGGCGTGCTGCCGATCGGCAAAGCCATCGCCAACATGCAGCTGTACGTGCTCGACGCCCAACTGCGCCCGGTGGCGGCCGGCGTCAGCGGCGAAATCTATCTCAGCGGCGCTGGCATCACCCAAGGCTACCTGGGCCGCCCCGACCTCAGCGCCGAGCGCTTCCTGAACAACCCGCTGAACCCGGCCGGCAGCCTGCTGTACCGCAGCGGTGACCTGGGCCGGGTCAACGCCGAGGGCAACATCGAGTTCCTCGGGCGTATCGACGACCAGGTGAAGATTCGCGGCTTCCGCATCGAGCTGGGCGAGATCGAAGCACGCCTGCTGACCCACCCAGGCGTGCGCGAGGCCGCCGTGGTGGCACGCGCCAACGACAGTGGTGACAACGAACTGGTCGCCTACGTTGTCGCCCGCGATGCCTGCCCGGGTGCCACCGCACTGCAGGCGCACCTGGGCCTGCACATGCCGGAGCACATGGTGCCGAAAACCTATGTGATGCTCGCGGCCTTCCCCCTGACCCCCAACGGCAAACTCGACCGCAAGGCCTTGCCGGCACCGGTGCGTGAACGCCGGGCCAGCTACCGGGCGCCGGGCACCGAGCGCGAAGCCACGCTGGCGGCGTTGTGGGCCGAGGTACTCGGCGTTGAACAGGTGGGGCTGGATGACAACTTCTTCGAGCTCGGCGGCCACTCGCTGACCGCCACCCGCCTGGTTTCGCGCCTGCGCAGCAGCCAGGGCCTCGAAGTGCCGGTGCGGGCGCTGTTCCAGCACCCGACCCTGGGCGCATTCGCCGACCAGGCCCTGCCGCGGGCCGAGACCTCGACGCTGCCGCCGATCCGTGCGCACCACAGCGAAGCGCCACTGCCGCTGTCCTACGCCCAGGAGCGCCTGTGGCTGTTCGACCGCCTGCACCCAGGCAGCACCACCTATAACGTGCCCGAGGCGGTTCGCCTGCGCGGCGCCCTCGACCTGCCGGCCCTGGAGCGCAGCTTCAGCGTGCTGCTGCAGCGCCATGCAAGCCTGCGCACCACCTTCGCCCTGGACGGTGACCGGCCGGTGCAGCAGGTACAAGCGGCCGAGGACTTCGCCCTGGGCCTGATCGACTTGAGCCGTCTGCCTGACGCGCAGCGCAGCCAGCGCCTGCGCCAGGAACTACAGGCCCAGGCCGCGCACCGCTTCGACCTTGCGCACGGGCCACTGCTGCGCGCCGGCCTGGTGCGCCTGGCAGCCGACGAACACGTGCTGTGGCTGACCCTGCACCATATCGCCTTCGATGGCTGGTCGATGCGCGTGTTCACCCGCGAGCTGATCGCCCTGTACAGCGCCTTCAGCCATGGCCAGCCCTCGCCGTTGGCCGAGCCGCAACTGCAGTACGCCGACTTCGCCCAATGGCAGCGCCGCGAGCTTAGCCAGGCGGCGCTCAAGCCGCAGCTGGACTTCTGGCTGGAGCACCTGGGTGAGGACCGCAGCCTGCTGCAACTGCCGTGCATGCTGCCGCGTCCGGCCCTGCCCAGCCACCGTGGCGCCGAACACAGCCTGGTGCTTGGCCCGCAACTGGCCCAGGCCCTGCACGCCTACAGCCGCGAACAGGGCTGCACGCTGTTCATGACCTTGCTGGCAGCATTCAACGTGCTGCTGGCAGGCCACAGCCAGCAATCGGCGATCCGCATCGGCATCCCCATTGCCAACCGCCATCACCAGGAGCTGGAGGGGCTGGTCGGCTTCTTCGTCAACACCCTGGCGCTGCGCACCGACCTGGCCGGCAACCCGCACTTCGACAGCGTGCTGCACCAGGTGCGCGACAACTTGCTGCACGCCCATGCCAACCAGGACCTGCCGTTCGAGCAACTGTTGCAGGCCCTGCCCGGCGCCCAGCAGCACAGCGCGCCGCTGCTGCAGGTGATGTTCGACCTGCACCAGGAGCGCAACCTGCGTTCGTCGGCGTTCGGCGACCTGAGCATCGAGCCGCTGAACGAAGACCATGGCAAACGCAGCACGCTGTTCGACCTGATGCTGGATGTCAGCGAGCGTGAACAGGGGCTGATCGCCACCTTCACCTACAGCACCGACCTGTTCGAGCACGCCAGCATCGAGGCGCTTGGCGAGGACCTGCAGGCCCTGCTCGAAGCCCTGCCCGGCCAGCCGGCACCGTCGTTCGAGGCCCTGGTGCAACGCCTGCGGCCACAGCCAACGGCACACGCCGGGCAGCAACCCGACGCCCGCGAGCAGGTGGCGCAACTGCTCCGCGAGGTGCTGGAGCTGCCAACGCTGGATGAGCAGGCGCATTTCTTCGAGGTGGGCGGCAGCTCGCTCAAGGCCGTGCTGCTGTGTGCCCGCGTACAACAGCTGTGGGGCACCCAGGTACCGGCCCACCTGGTGTTCCTCAACCCCCGCCTGGACGACCTGCTGAACGTGCTGAGCCGCTACCGCCACGCCTGACCCTGACCCGCGCGCTGGCCGGACCCAGGCCAGCGCGCGGGCTCAGCGGCAAAAGCACCGGCCCAGCCGGTGCAACCAGGCCTTGCGCCAGTACAGCAACACGCTCACGCCGAGGCCGCAGGGCACCAGCGCCAGTACCCAGAACAACGTCCCCATCGCCAGCCCCAGGCCGGCCTGCATCACCAGCCATGCCAAGCTCGATACCAGCAGCGCTGACAGGCGTAAGGCACGCGTACCGGGAAAGGCGTGTGGCTGCATCACCTGCCGCCAATGCCCGGCCTGACTCAGGGCCAGCATCGCCAGGCCCAGTGTCTGCAAACTCAGCCCGCCCAAACTCGCCAGCCACTCAGGCATCCTTGACCTCCGCCAACCTGTGCCCAGGCGCAGCCCGTCGCCGCAGGCGCCAGCCCAGGCTGCCGGCCAGTAGGGTGCAAGCCAGCAGGGCCAGATCGACACCGGCCACTGCCCACAACCCCTGGCTGAGCGCCCGCCATGGATGATCGCCGGTACTCCAAGCGTTGGACACCACGGCCAACAGCGCCAGTACGCTGATCGCCAGGCATTGGGCCGCCCATGGCGCGCGGGCCTGCGCGCAACGACAGATCCCCCACAACGCGTGCAGACCGGCCAGTAACCAGGCGGCCAAGAACACCCGCACCTCCCAGTCGGCACGCCCGCTCACGGCCTCCGGCAACCAACGGTTGGCCACCAGCATGGCCAAGGTGGCCAGGGGCATGCCGGTGATCAGCACGCTGCACAGCAGGGTCATCGACATCCCACCCTTATCCTGGGCAGGCTGTTGCAGGCGGCGCTTGGCCAGCCAGTACAGCAGGCCGCTGGCGAGCATCACGCAACCACTCAGGCCTGCGAAAAAGTACAGGGCGCGCAAGCCGGGCTGATGGAAGTGCGCCACGTGCAGACCGGCCAGCACATCCAGGGTCGCGGCCGCGGGCGGCAGCCGCGATTCATGCAGCAGCCGCCCGCTGGCGGCGTCGAAGTACAGGGTCTGGCCGTCCAGGCTCAGGCGGTCGGCCAGGCTGCGGCTGACCTCGACATAGGCATTGGCGTCACCGGGGTGCCAGACCCTGACGAACGCAGGCGCGCCGCCCCCCCATTGCTGGCGGGCCTGGGCCAGCATGCCGTCGAGCGAGGCCAATGGCCCCGGGGTGCCCGACGCCGGGCGGCTGAAGGCGGCGTTGGCCTGCACCGCGAACTGCCCGGCCTGGCCCGGATACAACGCATCGATGGCCGCCGGCAGGTACAGCGGGAACAGGATCAGCAGGCCGCTCAGCAGGATCAACGCATGAAACGGCAAGGCGAATACACCGGTCAGGTTGTGCAGGTCGAGCAACCGACGGGGGGCCTTGTCGGCCCTCAAGGTGAACAGGTCCTGGAACAGCCGCGCATGGATGCATACGCCGGCAATCAGGGCAATCAGCCCGACCATCGCGGCCAGGCCCAACAGCCGGGCACCGAGGTTCCAGGCATTGATGTTCAGGGTGTAATGAAGACGGTAGAAAAAGTCGCCGCCGCGGCTACCGGCGGCGGCCAGCACGCCGTCGTTGCCAGGCAGCAGGAAGCGGTTGAAGCCTTCGCGCTCGACGCTCCAGGCCTGAAAACGCATAAGCGGGCGGCGCGCGTCGGGCAGCTCGACATACCACTGCAGCAGCGCCTTGCCCTCGCTCAGGTCGGCCACCCGGGGTAGCACCTGCTGGTCCAGCGAGAGCGGCGCGGGCGCCGGCGCCACCCGCAGTGCCGGCAGCATCCAGCTGTCCAGCTCGCGGTCGTACAACGCCAGGCTGCCCATGAAAAACGCGATCAGCAACAACGCGGAAAACCCCAGGCCCAGCACGCGGTGCGCCCACAGCATGGCCTGGCGGACACTGTCGAACATCAGCCCGCCCCCACCAGCGCACGCAGTGAGGCCAGCATCGCCAGCGACACGCCGGCCAGCCACAGGCTGTTGCGCAGCACCCGCCGCGCGCTCAACAACCAGAGCACCAGTGGCGGGTAGAGCACGAAGGCGGCGATCGAACTGCTCAGCACCGCCTCGCTGGGTGCTTGCCCAAGCCATGCCAGGGCCAGCGCGGCCAGGGCGCTGAGTGGCCAGATGAACAGGTAGGCCAGCAGCAGGGCCAGCAGCAGCCACACCCCGCGCTGTCGGCCCCGTGCGCCTGCCTTGAGTGACGCCGATTGTTTCACCCTGTTCTCCTTGTTCCTTCGCGGTGATTCAACGCCTCAAAAAGTTCGCCCCCGCAGCGGCCCAGCTGAATCAGCGGCTCATCTGTGGGGGCGTGTCTGCCGGGCCATGGTGCACAGCAGCGGTGCCGGCGCAGTATGCCGGGCGGCGCCGCTGCTGTCGCGCGTCAGAACTTGGCGCGCAGGGTCAAGGATACCGCGCGGGGATCACCGAAGATGTTCCCGTCCTGGAAGGTATTGATGCGCTGGTAGTACTTCTTGTTGGCCAGGTTGGTACCGAGCAGGTCCGCCGACAGGTGCTCGTTGACCTGATAGCCAATACCCGCGTCGTACAGCGCGTAGCCGCTCTGCTGCAGCTTGGTGCCGTCCATGTCGATGCCAGGCACGTACAGCTTGTTGTAGGTTTCGCTGACAACGCTCACGCCGCCCTGCACGCTCCACTTTTCAAGCTCGCCAGGCAATTTGTACAGGGTCCAGACCCGCAGCATGTTTTTCGGCAGGTAAGTCTGCAGCTGCTCGTTGGGGCTGTCGTAGCGCTTGTAGGTGTGGGTGAAGTTGGCGGTGAGGAACCAGTCAGGCGTCATCTGCCCGCTCACTTCCATCTCGTAGCCACGGGTGCGCGCCTTGCCACCGGCCACCACGGCCCGCGAGTTCGGGTCGTTCATGTCGGGGATGGCGCGGTTCTCTTCCTCGATCTGGAAGGCTGCCAGCGAGGCGTTCACCGCGCCGTCGAGGAACTCACCCTTGATGCCGAGCTCATGCTGCTTGCCTTCGATCGGCGCGATGATGCTGTTGTTGATGTCAAGGTTGCTGACCGGCTGCGGGTTGAACACCTCGGCGTAGTTGGCGTACAGCGAGTAGTTGTCGTTCAGCTCGTAGATCAGCCCGTAGAACGGGGTGAATTTCTGCGATTCGCTCTGGCTGGTCTTTTCCGACGGCGAGCCAGCCTCGGGCTGGTGCTGGCTGCGGTGCATGTCGAGCCAGGTGACACGGCCGCCGAGCACCAGGGTCAGAGGGTCGGCCAGGCTGATGCGCATGTTGCCGTAGACCGCCTTGGAGCGGGTGTTGGCGACGTTGGTCGGCAGGCGGTCGTCATTGGGGAACGCCGGGTAGCCGAAGTTCGGCTGTGGGTTGTAGAGGTCCACATTACCGAGGAAGCTGGAGAAGTAGCCGCCGTTGGACGAGAACTCCGAACGCGAATAATTGGTCCCCACCAACAGTTTGTGTTCACGGCCGAACAGGCTGAACGGACCGTCGGCGTACAGGTCGACTTCGTCCTGTTTCTCACGGTAGTCGAACATGATCGAATTCATCGACACCAGGTTGTCGGCCGGGTCGATGCCACCGCCATTGCGGGCGTAGGCCTGGGTCAGGTCATAGTTGTTGTCGGCATGGCGCACCGACAGCTTGGTCTTCCAGTCGCCGCCGAGCTGATGCTCGAGTTCGGTGAACACCGAGGTGCTCCAGAAGTAGTCGCGGTTCCAGTTGGCGCCGTAGAAGTTCTTGCGCGAGACGTCCGGCAGCGACATGGCCGCTTCGCCGGCGGCGTTGGTGTAACGGAACGCCGGCAGCGAGCGCTGGGCGCCGCGGATGTCGGTGTTCTGGTTGCTGGCGCCGATGGTCCAGACGGTGTCCGGAGTCAGGTCGATGTCGACGATGCCGTAGGCCTGGTTCGTCTCACGCTTGCCGCTGCCATCGTAGGGGAAAGCCGTCTTGTTCTCGCTGAGCACCAGGCGGCCACGGATGTTGCCGGATTCGGTCAACGGGCCGGTGACATCGACCATGCCACGGTAGGCGTCCCAGGAGCCTGCGCTGATTTCGGCCGATACCGCCGCGTCAGCCTGCGGGCGCTTGCGCACCAGGTTGATGCTGCCACCCGAACCACCGGCGCCGGTCAGGCTGCCGGATGGCCCCTTGAGGACTTCGACGCGGTCGTACATGGTCAGGTCCGGCGACAGGAAGATCCGGTTGTCCATGGTGGTCGGCGTGCCGTCCAACTGTAGCGAGGTGATCTCGAAACCGCGCGAGAAGAAGCTCAGGCGGCTGGCGTCGATGCGCTGCACGGTCACACCGCCCACTTTGCCCAGGGCATCCTCGAGGGTGTAGAGGTTCTGCTTCTGGATGCGTTCCTGGCCGATGACGTTGATGGTCTGCGGCACTTCCTTCAGGCGCAGCGGCACCTTGGTGCCTACCGAGACCGTCGGCGCTTCGGTCTGCATGCCGACGATTGTCTGGTCAGGCAGCGTGATGGACGCCGGCGGCGCCTTTTCCTCGGTGCCTTCCTCGGCCCATACCGCCGGGGCGAGCAGCATGCTGCTGCTCACCAGGGGCACCAACAGCCAATTCCCCGCCTTGCTCGGCTGCCGCCCCTTTTCAACGTGACTCATACCGCAAGCTCCTGTGCATGGCCTGTTTCAGCCATTATTTTTTTTAAGTGTTGTGCTACGAAAATCACGCGCCGGTCACACCGGCGTCGGCAGCGCCGAAGCAGCGCCTGCCGCAGTGCCGATGGCTACATGGTCATAGGGATAGAGCTGGCCGCCGTCGCACTTGAGCACGCGGTCGGCGATGGCGAAGTAGTGGTCGTCGTGGCTGATGGCAATGATGGTCTTGCCCTGCGCCTTGAGTTCGGGCAACAGCTCGCGGTAGAAGAACGCCCGGAAGCCCGGGTCCTGGTCGGCGGCCCACTCGTCGAGCAGCAGGATCGGCCGTTCCTCGACCAGCGCCACCAGCAGGGCCAGGCGCTTGCGCTGGCCCTGGGACAGGCGGGTGGTGGACAGCCCGCCCTGGGCGTCAATGCTGACCTTGCGCTGCATGCGCAGGCGCTCAAGCCAGGCCTGGGCCAGTTGCGGATCGAAATCGCCCTGCGGGCCGACCAGGCGCTCGAACAGGTAGAAGGTGGAGAACACCGTGGAGAAATGCGCGCGGTACCAGTTGCGCAACGCCGGGGTGATTGCCACGCCTTGCAGCTTCAGGGTGCCGGCGCTGGGCTCGTAGAGGCCGGTGAGCAACTTGGCCAGGGTCGACTTGCCGCTGCCGTTGCCACCGACGATGAACAGGATCTCGCCCTTGGCAATGCTCAGGTTCACCGGCCCCAGGCGGAAACCGTATTCGTCGGCCTGGTGCGGGTAGTCGTAGCTCAGGCCCTGCAGCTCAAGCATCGGCTGGCCACTGTCGACCTCGCCGCCGCTGGCCGAGGGCTCTTCGCGGTAATCGGCAAAGGCCAGGGTCTGGATCTTGGCCAACGACACATTACCGGCCACCAGGGTCGGCAGGCTGCCGATCAGGTCGTTGAGCGGCATGCGCAGGAACATCAGCACCAGCACGAATGCGCCGATCACACCATTGCTCACCCCCAGCCAGGTGCCCGCGGCAAACAGCCCGCCGGCCAGGGCGAGGATAAGCGCCACGGTCCAGTTCAGGCTCAAGGTCCAGTAGCGGTCGGCGTGCACCTCGTTGCGCCGCGCGTATTCGGCCGCCGGCTGCAGGTCGAGGGCGTAGAAGCGCTCCTTGCGCTGGGCGTTGAGGGCCAGTTCGAAGCGCCCTTCAATGGCGCCCTGGTAAGCGGCGTACAGGCGATCGTCGGTTTCGCGCACCCGGGTCATCAACTGGCGCATCTTGGCAAACCAGCCGTGGGCCAGCCAAGTGCCCAGGCCCAGGCCGACCGCGCAGATCACCAGCAACTGCCACGACAGCCAGGCCATGTACAGGCAGCCGCCCAGCATCAGGACCAGGTTGTAGAACACGAACGGCATGCGGTTGAAGGCCTGGCCGATACTGACGATGTCCTTGCTCAGGGTCGCGTACAGGCTGGCTTCGCCGATTTTTTCCAGTTGCTCGATGGAGGTGTCCAGCAGGCGTTTGACCATCTGCAGGCGCAGCTCATAGACCACCCGGTGGCCCAGGGCCGTGAGCAACGCCTGGGAGCCGAAACCGCAACCGAACAGCAGCACCAGCAGGCCGAAGAACTTGGCCCCCAGGGCCGGGTTCATGCTGACGCTGCCGGCGATCAGGCGGTTGATCTCGTTGATCAGCCCGATGCCGGCCGCCGCGCTGATCAGGCTGGCCAGCAGGCCCAGGCTGAGCAGAGCGCGATGACGCTTGAGCAGTGATAGGAACAGGGTCATGCGAAATCCTCAGGGTGGCCTGTGCAATGGCCCAAATGGTTCACTCGAAGGCGAGCAACAGTTTTTCGATCTCGGCCAGTTCATCGACAACCGGCGTGGCGCAAGCCTGTTCGATCAGCGCCGCCATGTCGGCCAGCACCGGGTTGGCGAACAACTGGGCCAGGGCGACCTCGCAGGCGAAGTGCTGGCGGATGCGTGCCTGGATCCTCACCAGTTGCAGCGATTGCGCGCCCAGGCGGAACAACTCGGCGCGGGGGGCGATCGGCCAGATGCCGAGCACCTCGCGCCAGATCTGTGCCAGGCCCTCCTGCCACGGCCCGGCCAAGGCCTCGTCGCTGGCGTCGTCGGCGCCCGCCCATTCGGGCTCGGGCAAGGCCTTGCGGTCGACCTTGCCATTGGCGTTCAGGGGCAGGCTGGCCAGCACCACGAACGCGCTCGGAACCATGTAGGCCGGCAGGCACTGGCGCAGTTGCTGCTGTGCCCAGGCGCTATCGAACTCGCCCGCGCCGTGGCACAGATAAGCCACCAGCAAGTCCTGGCCAGCCGGTGCCCGACGCAGCACGACCACCGCCTGGGAGACACCCCGCAGTGCCACCAGCGCGCTTTCGATCTCGCCCAGTTCGATACGGAAACCGCGCAGCTTGACCTGAAAGTCGCTGCGCCCAAGGAACTCCAGGCTGCCATCGTCGCGGTAGCACGCCCGGTCGCCGGTGCGGTACAGCCGGCTGCCGGCCTGCGCCCCCGGCGCCGAAGGCTGGGCGAAGGGATTGGGCACGAAGGCCGCAGCCGTAAGCTCTGGCCGATCGGCATAGCCACGGGCCACGCCGGCGCCGCCGATGTAGAGGTCGCCGGCCACACCCACCGGCTGCGGCTCGAGGTATTCGTCAAGCACATACAGACGGTTGTTGGCCAGTGGCCGGCCGATCGGCAGGATCGCGCGGCTCACCTGTTCGACGGCCTGCACGGCTGACCACACGGTGGTTTCGGTCGGGCCATAGACGTTCAGCAGGCTCACCTGGCGCGCCAACAGGCGCTCGGCCAGCTCGGCCTTGAGCGCCTCGCCGCCACACAGCAGGCGCAGCCCGGCCCAGGCCGGCGAGTCGTGCTCGACCAGCATCTGCCAGGTGGCTGGCGTGGCCTGCATGACACTGACGCCATGGCGCTGCATCAAGCCGAGCAATGCACCCGGATCGAGGCTGTCCGCACGGCTGGCCAATACCACGGTGGCGCCATGCACCAGCGGCAGGAACAGCTCCAGCCCGGCGATATCGAAGCCCAGGGTGGTCACCGCCAACAGCCGGTCGGCAGCGCTCATCTGCACATGGGCCTGGATGCCATGGAGGAAGTTGACGAACGCCTCACGCTCGATGTCGACGCCCTTGGGGCGCCCGGTGGAACCGGAGGTATACAGGGTGTAGGCCAGCTGCCGAGGGTGCACGGGTAGCCCGAGGCCGCTGTGGGGCAGCAGCGCGAGGGCGTCGTCCAGGGTTTCCAGCAGCACCACCCGGGCCGTGCTGCCCACCACTTGCTGCAGGTTCGCCCGGGTCAGCACCAGCCGTGGCTTGGCCTGGCTGATGATATCGCTGTTGCGCGCGGCCGGTTGGCCAGGGTCGATCGGCAGGTAGGCGCCGCCGGCCTTGTGTACCGCCAGCAGCGCCACCAGCAGGTCGGGCTCGCGTTCCAGGCAGATCCCCACCCGCTCGTCGCAGCCCACCCCATTGGCCACCAGCCAGTGGGCCAGGCGGTTGGCCCGGGCATCGAGGGCGGCGTAGCTCAGGGTTTGCTCGCCGCAGATCAGCGCACAGCGCTGAGGCGCGGCCGCGACCTGGCGCTCGAACAGCGCCAGCATGTCCTCGTCCGGTACCAGCGCCTGCTCGCTGGCGTTCCAGTGTTCGAGCTGCCGCTGGCGCTGGCCCTCATCGAGCAGCGGCAGCTGCCAAACCGGTACGTCGGGCCGGCTCATCAGGCCGTCGAGCAGCAGGCTGTAGCCGGCCGCGAGGCGTTCGATGGTCGCTGGCGCGAACAGCTCCAGGCTGTATTCCAGCTCACAGAAGATACCGTCGGGACGTACCGCGGCATCCAGGGTCAGGTCGAACTTGGCGCTGTCCTGCGCCGGCAGGACCCGCTCGGTCTGCCCCCCCGCCAAGCTGAAGTTCACCGCCGCGCCGCTGCTGAGGTTGAACATGGCCTGGAACACCGGGGTACGGCTGGCGTCGCGCTCGACGTCGAGGTGTTCGAGCAGCAGCTCGAACGGCACCTCGGCGTGTTGCAGGGCATCGAGCGATTCCTGGCGCAGGCGTTCGCACAGCGCGCGGCCGGTCAGCTGCGGGCCGAGCTCAACGCGGTAGACCAGGGTGTTGACGAAAAAGCCCAGCAGCTCGTCGAGCGCTTCATGGTTGCGTCCGCCATGGGGCACGCCGACCGCGAAGACCTGCTGGCCGCTGTAGCGTGCCAGCAGCACCTGCCAGGCCGCCAGCAGGATCACCAGGGCGCTGCTGCCATTGCCGCGGCAGAAGGCCTGGACCTGCTCGGCCTGCGCCGCTGGCAATTGCCAACGCAGACGCTGCCCGCGCAGGCCTTGCTGCGCCGGGCGCGGGAAATCGGTGGGCAGTTCCAGCACCGGCACCTGGCTGCCCAGATAGTGCTTCCAGTAATCCAGGTCGGCCTGGGGCGCGGCGCCACCCAGGCGCTCACGCTGCCACAGCGCGTAATCGATGTATTGCACCGGCAACGACGGCAGGCGCGGGGTGTCGCCGCGCAACGCCTGGGCATAGGCGCTGGCCAGGTCGGCCACCAGGATCGGGTTGGACCAGGCGTCGCTGACGATGTGGTGCATCTTGAGCAACAGCCCGTGGCAGGCTACGCCGTAGCGGATCAGCTCGACCTTGAGCAAGGGGGCCTGGGAGAGGTCGAAGGCGAAGCCATCCTCGATGCCCAGCAGGCCCTGCAGATGGTCGTGCCGCTCAGCCTCGGCCACGTCCGGGCAGGAACGCTCGTGCAGGAAGAACGCGGCGCTGGCCAGCATCTCCTGGCGCGGCTCGCCATCTATTTCGATGAAGCGTGTGCGCAGTACGCCGTGCCGCTCGACCAACGCGGTGAATGCCTGGCGCAAGGCCTGGGCATTCAACACACCGTTGAAGATAAAAGCGCGGGTAAGGTTATAAGCCGTGGAAAGCGGTGCCAGGCGCTGCAAGAACCACAGGCGCTGCTGCGCGAATGAAAGAAGTTGCGGGCCGTCATGGGCACGCATCACCAGAGGGTCTGGCTGTGCCTGGGCATCGCTCTGCAGCAGGGCAAGTAACGCGTCATCGAGATTGTCCATCGGTGTTCGAATTCCCTTGTAAAAACCGACTGGAGATTGAGTGCGCGGGATCTTATTCGCAAATGATAATTGATGTCAATTAAGGCGTTCTACCATCCCTGCTTCCAGCAAGTTGCGGCACTTAATGACGTCAGCGCCCGTCTGTTAGCTGGCAAGGTTCGCGGGGCTATTGCGATCGCCCAGCGCAAGAGCTCACAGGACAAGGCCGCCGCCTCGACCGGGCCGGGCCCCAAAAAAACCCGCTGCAGCAGAGCCTCAGCGGGTTTCCCAATCAGTCAGGCCTTAGTCCTTGAAAGAGCCAGCGAGAAAAATGGTTGTGACTGGCCGCCTTTACTGAGGAAGTCGACAACCTTGCTCGCTACGACCTCTGGCAGTTCATCGTCCACAAAATCGGAGGGTTCGGGTTCTCTGAGCTGTAACACCGCAGCGCGGGATTTTCTGGTTTAGATTTACTCCCCCCCTGAACGAGCGTTTAAGTTTCTATGGGCCTTGCCAGTTCAGGTTCAGTTCTCACACGCATCTAAGTCCTTCATTTCTCTCCATTGCAAAATCTGTTGGCCGCCGACGGGGGCGCGCGCTTAGTAACCCGCCGTACGCCGGATGCAGTAACAAACCTTAAACAAGACTGTGACATTTTTTTTCAGCCTGCTTACCAGGTACCTCGGCATGGGTAACGGCCTGCCCGGATTCGGTCATGGAGCTGCAAGATGAAGGTTACGGTTTTCGGTACGGGTTATGTGGGGCTCGTCCAGGCGGCATGCCTGGCCCAGGTGGGGCATTCGGTGCTGTGCATGGACGTTGACGTCGAGCGGATCGCCACCTTGAGCCAGGGCCATTGCCCGCTCTACGAGCCGGGCCTTGCGTCACTGCTGAAACGGAACCTGGCCTGTGGCCGCCTGAGTTTCACCACCGACGCCGCCAGGGCGACCCATTTCGCCCCCTTGCAGTTCATCGCGGTCGGCACCCCGCCCCTGGCCGACGGCAGCGCCGACCTCAAGCATGTGTTCGCGGTGGTCGACAACATCCTTGAACATGCTGACGGCCCCAAGGTCATCGTCAACAAGTCCACCGCGCCGGTCGGCACGGTCGACCGCATCAAGGCGCGCATCCGCCAGGCTGTCGCCAATGCCGAGCACTATCGGGTGATCAGCAACCCGGAATTTCTCAAGGAAGGTTCGGCGGTCGACGATTGCATGCGCCCGGAGCGCATCATCATCGGTGGCGCCGGGCCGGCCGAGCTTGAGCTGCTGCGCGAACTGTACCTGCCGTTCTGCCGCAACCGGGAAAAGCTCATGGTCATGGATGCGCGCAGCGCCGAGCTGACCAAGTACGCCGCCAACTGCATGCTGGCGACGAAGATTTCCTTCATCAATGAAATGGCCAACCTGGCCGAGCACCTGGGCGCGGATATCGAGATGGTCCGCCGTGGCATCGGCTCGGACCCGCGCATCGGCTACGACTTCATCTACCCCGGCTGCGGTTTTGGCGGCTCGTGCTTCCCCAAGGACCTGCAGGCCCTGAGCAAATGCGCCGAAGCCGAAGGCTTCGAGCCGCAACTGCTGCGCGCGGTCGAGTCGGTGAACGCGCGACAGAAGAACCGGCTGTACGCCAAGATCGCCCGGCACTACCCCGCTGGCCTGCGCGGCAAGGTCTTCGCGCTGTGGGGGCTGTCGTTCAAACCCAATACCAATGACATTCGCGAGGCCTCCAGCCGGGTCCTGCTCGAAGCCCTGTGGGCTGCCGGCGCCCGGGTGCAGGCCCACGACCCGCAGGCCATGGAGGAGATCCAGCGACATTACGGCGAGCGTGCCGACCTGCAGCTGGTGCCGTGCAAGGACGATGCGCTGCAGGGCGCCGATGCGCTGGTGATCGTCACCGAGTGGCAGGACTACCGGGTGCTGAACCTGGACCAGGTACCGCAGCTGTTGGCCGACCGGGTGGTGTTCGACGGGCGCAACCTGTTCGAGCCCGAGCACATGGCCGCCGCCGGCCTGACTTACTACGGCATCGGCCGTGGCCAGGTGCCGCTGCCATGCCCGTACTGATCACCGGCGTCGCCGGCTTCATCGGCTATCACCTCGCCCAGCGCCTGTGCCAGGAAGGCCTGGAGGTGGTCGGCATCGACAACCTCAACAGCTATTACAGCGTCGAGCTCAAGCAGGCGCGCCTGCAACAGCTGGCCCGCTGGCCGAACTTTTGCTTCCAGCGGCTGGACATCGCCGAGCCGGATGCCCTGCTCCAGCTGTTCGCCAGGCAGCCCTTCAGTGAGGTCATCCACCTGGCGGCCCAGGCCGGGGTGCGCTATTCGCTGGACAACCCAGGGGCCTATGGCCAGGCGAACCTGATCGGTTTTCTCAACCTCCTCGAAGCCTGCCGCCGACACCCCACCGGCCACCTGATCTATGCCTCCAGCAGTTCGGTGTATGGCGCCAACGCCAAGCTGCCGTTCAGCGTCGACGACCCGGTGGAACAACCGGTCTCGCTGTACGCCGCGAGCAAGCGCGCCAATGAGCTCATGGCGCACACCTACGCGCACCTGTACCGCATCCCCGCCACCGGCCTGCGCTTCTTCACCGTCTACGGCCCCTGGGGCCGCCCGGACATGGCGCTGTTCAAGTTCACCCAGGCCATGCTCGAAGGCCGGCCCATCGAGGTCTACAACCACGGCCGGATGGCACGGGACTTCACCTACATCGGCGACATCGTCGAAAGCATCCAGCGCCTGCGCGGCAAACCACCACAGCCGGCCGCAGGCCAACCGCCCTGCCAGCTGTTCAACATCGGCCGCGGCCAGCCGGTCAGGCTGCTGCAATTCGTCGAGTGCCTGGAACAGGCCCTGGGCATCCCGGCAACGCGTGATTACCTGCCCTTCCAGGACGGCGACGTGCTGGAGACCTGGGCGGACATCAGCTCACTGGCGCACTGGATCGACTACACCCCCAGGGTCTCGCTGGAACACGGCGTCGGCCAATTCGTCAGTTGGTACCGGGACTTCTACCGGATCTGAACCCCGCATTCACAACAAGAACACAGGTAGGCCCGATGACTGAACAGATCGACCTTTCGGTACTGATTCCGGCAAAGAACGAAGCTGAAAACCTGCCGGCGCTGCTGGCGGAAATCCGCAACGCGCTGCAAGGCGAGCGCTACGAGGTGCTGGTGGTGGATGACGGCAGCAGCGACCCGACC
This sequence comes from Pseudomonas sp. ES1, assembly GCF_050586605.1. Classification (NCBI taxonomy): domain Bacteria; kingdom Pseudomonadati; phylum Pseudomonadota; class Gammaproteobacteria; order Pseudomonadales; family Pseudomonadaceae; genus Pseudomonas; species Pseudomonas sp. ES1. Next base: position 58,038 of record NZ_JBOBDM010000027.1, read on the forward strand.
CTGGTCGTGCTGCAGCAACTGCGTACCCAGGGCTTTGAACAACTGCGCATCCTCCACCATGAACGCTCCCTGGGCCAGAGCACTTCGCTCTGGCACGCCGCCCAGGCGGCCCGTGGTCGGTGGCTGGCGACCCTGGATGGCGACGGCCAGAACGACCCGGCGGATATCCCTGGGATGCTCGCGCTGGTGCGTGCCAGCGAAGACCTGGCCGGTGGCATCAAGCTGGTGGCCGGGCACCGGGTCAACCGCCGCGACACCGCCAGCAAACGCTGGGCTTCGCGCTTCGCCAACGGCCTGCGCAGCCGCCTGCTCAAGGATGCCACCCCAGACACCGGTTGCGGGCTGAAGCTGATCGAGCGCGCGGCGTTTCTGCGCCTGCCCTACTTCGACCATATGCACCGCTTCATCCCGGCGCTGATCCTGCGCCACAACGGCCGCATGCTGGTGCACCCAGTGAATCACCGGCCACGCCACGCCGGCACCTCCAAGTACGGCAACCTGGACCGTGCCCTGGTCGGCATTCTCGACCTGTTCGGGGTCTGGTGGCTGATCCGGCGCACCCGCCTGGACACCCGCCCGCAGGAGCTCGAAGGATGACCCGCGAAACCCTCTGGCTGATCCTCGGCTTCACCGGCCAGGCCGTGTTCACCGGCCGTTTCGTGCTGCAGTGGCTGTACAGCGAGTACAAACGCCGCAGCGTGATCCCGGTGGGCTTCTGGTACCTGAGCATGCTCGGCAGCGCCTTGCTGCTGATCTATGCCATCTACCGCCAGGACCCGGTGTTCATCATCGGCCAGGCCTTCGGTTTTCTGGTCTACCTGCGCAACCTGCAGTTGATCGCCCGGTTCAAAGAGCAGAAGGAATAGCCCTTGCTCAGGTTCACAACCCCCACAGCCCAATGCCTGGCACTGGTCGCCCTGGCGTTGCTGCTGGTCGGTGCCGGCATCGGCTGGCGCCAGCCGATGAACGTCGACGAAGAACGCTTCCTCGGTGTCGCCCTGGAAATGCTGCAGAGCGGCAACTGGTTCATCCCGCACCGCGCCGGCGAAATCTACGGCGACAAACCGCCCTTGTTCATGTGGACCGTGGCCTTGTTCAGCGCCTTGAGCGGCTTGCCCGAGGTCGCCCTGTACCTCCCCGGCCTGCTCTCGGCAGCCACCACCACTGCGGTGCTGTACGACCTGGGCCGGCGCCTGTGGAACAAACGCATCGGTTGCATCGCCGCCTTGCTGTTCCTGGCGACCTACCAAAGCTACAGCATCCTGCGTACCGGGCAGATCGACAGTTTCCTCGCATTATGGGTCGCGCTGGGTTTCTACGGTTTGCTTCGCCACCTGCTGCTGGGCCCGGCCTGGGGCTGGTTCTATGCCGGCTGCGCGGCCATGGGCCTGGGCATCATCAGCAAAGGTGTGGGCTTTGTCCCGGCGCTGATGCTGCTGCCCTATGCCTGGGCCGTGCACCGGCGCTGGCGGGGCGTGGTGGCCATGCCTGGCCAGGGCTGGCGCTGGAGCCTGGGGCTGCTGTGGTTGCTGGCCGGTTGCGCGGTGTGGCTGCTGCCACTGCTGCTGACCATCGCCCATGGCGGCGGCGCGGCAGAGCTGGCTTACCTGAAAGAGATCCTGCTGCGCCAAACCGCCAACCGCTATGCCAATGCCTGGGACCACCGCGAGCCGTTCTGGTACTTCTTCGCCAAGGTCATCCCCAAGTACTGGCTGCCGCTGGTGCTGGCCCTGCCCTGGCTGGTACCGGCCTGGCGCCGGCAACTGCTCAAGCATGACGGGCGCTTGCTGGTGCTGCTCGGCTGGGTGGCACTGGTGCTGTTGTTCTTCAGCCTCAGCAGCGGCAAGCGCAAGCTCTACATTTTCCCGGCTTTGCCCGGCCTGGTGCTGGCCATCGCCCCCTTGCTGCCCTGGTTGCTCAAGCGCTGGTTCCAGCGCCGGCCGGGCTGGCGCAAGGTGTTTACCCTGGTCGCCGTGGTGTGGTTCAGCCTGTGGTTCGTGCGCGGCCTGGTCGAGCCGGTCAAGGAGGGCCGCAACCCCCACGAAACCCTGATGGTCGATGCCGCCCGTGCCACCGGCGGCGCCGAACTGGTGCTGGTCAACTGGCGCGAGGGGCACTGGCTGTTCGCCCGCCAGCCGATCGTGCACTTCGGTTTCGCCAGCCACTCCTCCGCGGACACGGCCGTCTATTGGTTGCGCCAGCACCCCGCCGCGTTCGCCCTGCTGCCGGCGACCGAGTTGGGCCGCTGCTTCGGTGCCGACAAGGCGCGCAAGCTGGGCGATACCTCGCGCGCCGAGTGGTATGTGGTGGGTGCCGATGCCGACACCGGCCAATGCCAGCCGGCCACCCCCAAACAGGTCTACCGATTTGCCTGGGGCTACAAGCCCTGAGACCGGCTCGGCGCAGGGTCAGAAATCCACCGTGGCAGACAGCAGCAGCGTGCGCGGATAACCGGGCGAGATCGCACCATAAGAGGCGACGCCAGACCAGTACTCACGGTCGAATACGTTCTGCACCGTCGCCCGGAACGTCGTCGGGCGCCCGTCGATACGGGTGGTGTAGCGGCCGCCGACATCGAAGCGGGTCCAGGCGTCAAGCTCCTGGGTGTTGGCCTGGTTGATGTACTGGCTGGCGGTGTAGATGGTGCCACCGGTCAGGGTGAAGCCTGCCAGCCACGGTGTATCCCACTCGCCCCACAGGTTGGCCTGCAATTCAGGCACGCCCACCGGCTTGTTGCCTTTGTTGGCGGCGGTGGCCGAGTCGGTCAGCTTGCCGTCCATCGCGGTCACACCGCCCATCAGGCGCACACCCGGGCTGACTTCGCCGAACATGCTCAGCTCGACGCCACGGTTACGCTGCTCTGCCTGTACCGAGAACTGGTTGCCGGCACCCAGCTCGCCGCTGGGTTTCTCGATCTGGAACAGCGCCAAGGTGGTCATGAAGCTGTCGCGTTCGAACTTCACGCCCAGCTCATGCTGCTTGCTGGTGTAGGGCGCGAAGGCTTCACCGGCGTTGGCGGCCGTGGCCGGCGCGATGTCGCCCTTGCTCAGCCCCTCGACGTAGTTGTAGTAGAGCGAGACGTTCTCCCACGGCTTGACCACCACCCCGACCACCGGCGTGGTGGCGCTGTCGTCGTAGCGCGACGACACCGCGCCGGCCGCGTTGTAGTTGCGCGATTCGATGTCCTGCCGACGCACGCCCAGGGTCAGCTGCAGCCGGTCATCGAGCACGGCCAGGGTGTCGGTCACGGCCAGGCCGCTCAGCTCGGACTCGGAAATGCGCAAGACCTTCGGTGCATTGATGTGCTGCTTGGGCACATCGACCGGGTGGTAGATGTTCGACAGGATCGCCGTGCCGTTGTTGATGCCGCGGGACATCTCGTCCTGATAACGGGTGGCCATGACGGTCACGGTGTGGTTCACCGGGCCGGTTTCAAACAGGCTGCGCAAGCCCACATCAGCGGTGGAGCGGTCGACGTTGAACTTGTAGTAACCGGGGATATTGCTGGTATCGCCGGTCGCATTGAGGATTCTCGGCACCTGGTCGGACATGCGTTTTACATCGGCCTTGCCGCCGCCGGCATGGGCAAACACGGTCAAGGAATCATTCAGGTCGTACTCGCCGCCGAGCAACGCGGATTGCTCACGGGTGTTGGACCAGCCCCAGTCCTGGGGCAGGTTGGTACGGCCATTGGCGGCCGACGGCACATCGATGCCCGGTGCCACGGTGAAGGGCCGCGAGGCGGCATCCCATTTTTCTTTCTGGCTGATGAAGTCGAAGTTCAGGCGCAGGCGCTCGCCTTTGTAGTCCAGGGCGATGGCGCCGATATCCAGAGCGCGCTGCTGGTTGTCGATGGCGGTGTCACCCTGGGCAAGGCTGCCGTTGAAACGCACGCCCCACTGTTTGTCCTCGCCGAAGCGGCGGCTGATGTCGAGGTGGCCACCGGCCTGGCTGTCCGAGCTGTAGCTGGCGGTGAAGCGCGTCAGGTCCTCGGCCAGGGCGCGCTTGGGCACGATGTTGATCACGCCGCCGACACCGCTGTTGGGCGAGATGCCGTACATCAGGGCGCCGGGCCCCTTAAGCACCTCGACGCGCTCGGCGTACTCGGTGAATACCCGATAGTTGGGCGCAACGCCGTAGACACCATCAAAGGCCAGCTCACCCAGGTTGCCCTCGCCCACCGGAAAGCCACGGATGAAGAACGAGTCGACAATGCCGCCGGTCTGCCCGGTGGAGCGCACCGACGGGTCGCGCTCCAGCGCATCGGCCACGGTCACCGTCTGCAGGTCGGCCAGGGTCTTGGCGGTGTAGCTGGTAACGCTGAAGGGAGTGTCCATCACATCCTTGTTGCCCAGCATCCCCAGCCGCCCGCCGCGGGCCACCTGGCCGCCGGCAAAGGCTTCCGGCAAGCTGTCGTGGCGCAGGCTGTTGGCTTCGATGTTGGTGGCGGCGAGTGTCAGGCCATCGCCTTGCTGCGCCAGCTTGACCAGTGTGTAGTTGCCGTTGCCCAGGGCCACCAGCTCAAGGCCGCTGCCGGCCAGCAAGCGGGCGGCACCGTCCTGTAGCGAGTAGTTGCCGTTGAGGCCCGCGCTGTGCAAACCGTCGGTCAGCGCCGGCTCGAACGACAAGGCGATCTGCGAGGCCACGGCAAAGCTGGACAGCACGCGGCCCAGCGGGCCGGGGCTGATGGCGTAGGCCTGGGTGGCCACGACGCTTTCGGGTTGCGCGAGTGCCACCTGGGTGCCTGCGGCGCCGGCCACCAGGGCCAGGCTCATCAGGGCGTTACGGACTGCGGTGGCGAGCGCACGCTCGGCGTGGGGACGGCTTGCAACAGGCATGACAGGAGGGTCCTTGTGACCGGATAAGGAGAGGGTTCACTCCTGTTGCCAATCGAGATGGGGAAAAGTATCAGCTTGGGTTGAATGAATTTTTTTGGGGTGGTTTTGAAGCACATTCCTTTGTGTGTTGGAGGCCCCTGGGCATGACCGGAGGTTTGCGGCGCCTATTAGATCGAGCGCCGCCCGCGCGGCGCATCGCTGGCAAGCCAGCTCCCACATCTGTTTCGGGCCAGTCACTCCTGTGATTTCATCGCTGTCCGCCTTGTTGGTAAGACGCGGTATTGAGGTGGGCGCCACTGGCGCCTCACCTGACTCGAGACATGCACCAAGGCGTGCAGCGGTACCTTCACAGGAGTAATTGGCCCGAAACAAATGTGGGAGCTGGCTTGCCAGCGATGCGCCGCGCGGGCGGCGCTCGATCTCATAGGCGCAGAACATCTGGCGGCGAACACCTTGCAGCCCACCGCCCTACCGCGCAGAAACCAGCGTCCAATACCCACCCATGCGCTCCTCGACCTCCAGCCCATAAGTCGCCCGCAACATCCCCAACGTGCGGCGCCTGTCGCTGATCGGAAACGCCCCCGACACCCGCAAGCCCGCGCTCTGCCGGTCACAGCGAATGAACCCGCGCTGGTAGCGCGCCAACTCACCCAGCAGCTCGTCCAAGCGCATGTTGTCCGCCAGCAGCATGCCCTGGGTCCAGAGCGTGCCGGCGCTGTCCAGCGCCTGGTTGGGGCCGACGGCCTGGCCATCGAAATCGGCCTGCTCGCCAGCCGCCACGACCCGGCCCTGCGCCTGCCCGGCGCTGGCGGGCTGCACCCGCACAGCCCCTTCAAGCACCGCAAGATAGGTGCGCCCTTGCCGTTCACGCACGGTGAACCGTGTGCCCAGAGCCTGCATCACCCCTTCCCCGGTCCCTACCCGCAATGGGCGCGCCGGGACGACGATATCCGGCGCGGTCTGCACCAGGATCTCGCCGCGGTACAGACGGATGAAACGCTCGTTGGCATCGAAGCGCACGTCAATCGCAGTGTCGGTGTTGAGGATCAGCTGGGTACCGTCGGCAAGCGTGACATCGCGGCGCTGGCCAACCGCCGAGCGATAGTCCGCTGCCCATCCTTGCCCGTACATCTGCCAACCTGCCCAGCTTGCAGGAGCCAGGGCCAGCAGGACGGCCAGGCGGGTGATCGCCTGGCGTCGGCCCGGATCACTGGGGCGATCCAGCGCCGACAGCGACAGTGCCGGCGGCAAGCCACCCAGCTTGCCCATCAGCAGTTCGGCACGCGCCCAGGCCTGGGCACGCTCGGCGCTGCTGTTGCGCCAGGCCGCCCATTGGGCCTGCTGCCCTGGCGTGACCTCGCTGTCGCTCAGGCACATCAGCCACTCGGCGGCCTCCGCCAGTGCTTCGGGGTCAGGCTCGAGGTGGGGGTGATCGACGCTCACTCAGTCAACCAGCTTCAGGCACTGGAGAAACGCCTGCTTCATGTAGCGCTTGACGGTGATCAGCGAGACGCCGAGCTGCTCGGCGATGTCCTCGTACTTCATCCCGGCCAGCTGCGACAGCAGGAACGCCCGCCTGACCAATGCCGGCAAGCTGTCGAGCATCACATCGATTTCATGCAGGGTTTCGAGGATCAGCAAGCGCGCTTCCGGCGACGGCGCCTCGGGCGCTGGCAGCTGCTCCAGCGCCGCCAGGTAGGCACGCTCAAGCGACTTGCGCTTGCACCAGTTGGCGAGGATGCCGCCGGCGACGCAATTCAAATAGGCACGGGGCTCGTTGAACACCGTGACCTTCGACGCCAGGATGCGCGCGAAGGTGTCATGCGCCAGATCAGCCGCATCCATCGCGTTGCCCAGGCGCCGCCGCAAGCGGTTGTACAACCATCCGTGATGGGCGCTGTAGAGCGCTTCGACAGCAGACAGTCGTGGGGTTTGCACAGGCTGGGCTTCGCTCATGGGGCGATTCTTTTTGTGTAACTGAGAATTGTTAGCAATGCTAAGTTACACCCCGACCGCAAAGCAAGGCCCGCAAACAAAAGGCGCCAGGTTGATTGCAACCGGGCGCCTTGGGGGATCGCTGTCGATGCAGCTGAGGTCAGAACCTGAAGTTGGCCGTCAGCTCCGCCGAGCGCCCCGGTGCGACCGTGGCGAACAGGCCGACGTGGGAGGCATCGTAGATGGTCTCGTCGGTCAGGTTGAGCACGTTCAACTGCAGGTCGAGGTTCTTGTTGACCTTGTAGGCCACCATCGCGTCGTAGCGCCAGTAGTCGTCAATGCTGACGGTGTTGGCATCGTTCATGTAACGCTGGTCCATGTAGTTGGCCCCGGCGCCCACGGTCCAGCGGTCGGTCAGGTCATAGGACGACCACAGGCTGAAGCTGTTCGGCGCAATGAACTTGGAGCGGTTGCCGTCGTTGCTGCCATCGCCGCCCGACTTCACCACTTCGGCATCCAGGTAGGTGTAGCCGCCCCAGACCGCCCAGGCGTCGGTGATGCGGCCGGTCACGCCGAACTCGATGCCGGTCACGCGCTGGTCGCCGTCCAGGGCCACCAGGCCGGTGATCGGGTCGGTCACCCGCGCATTGGTTTTCTCGGTACGGAACACCGCGGCGGTCAGCGACAGCTGTTCGTTGAACACATCCCACTTGGTCCCCAGCTCGACGCTGCGCGACTTTTCCGGGTCGAGATTGGCCTTGTTGCCATTGAGGTTGCCGGCCCCGGCACCGTCGGCGCCGCCGGACTGGGTGTTCTCGCCCGAGGGGTTGGACGAGGTGCCGTAGGACAGGTAGATGCTGCCGTTGGGCATTGGCTTGAACACCACGCCCACCTGGTAGTTCCACAGCTCGCTCGACGACGAGGCGCCGCCCTCGACCCGGTTCTTGACGTCATAGTCGTCGTAGCGCAGCCTCAGGTTCAGGTCCCACTGCTCATGCAGCGCGAGGGTGTCGAAGGCGTACAGCGACTTGACCTCGGTCTGGTACTTGCTGGTGACCTCCCCGGTACCCGGCAGCAAGGTCCAGCCACCGTCGTGCGGGTTGGGGTTGTACAGGTTACCCGGGCGACCGTTGTTGCCAGCGTGCTTGTCCTTGTCGGTGATGGTCTCGCGGCTGACCTCCAGGCCGGCGGAATAGCTGTGCTTGATGCCACCGGTATGGAAGGTGCCAAACAGGTCGGTCTGGTTGAGTACCGAGGTGTTGACCACATTGCGTGGGCGGAAACCCCGGCCTACCAGGCCGTTCTGCTCCTGCGCGACGTTGGCGAACACTGGGCGGCTCATCACGTAGTTCTGCATGCTGCGCCCGCCGCGCAGGGTGTTGCGCACGGTCAGCTGCGGGGTGAATTCATGTTCGATCAGCAGGGTGGCCAGGTCGGCGGAGGTCTTGCGAAAATCTCGGTCGACCAGCCCGTAGAAGTTGTCCCGGTCGACATCCGCAGGCTTGTTGGTGATCAACGAAATCGGGTGGCCCTGGTCGGGTATGTCATCGGTTTCCTGGTGGTAGTAGCTGGCCGTCACCCGCGTCGGGCCCTGCAGGCCCCAGGTGATGGTCGGGGCGATGCCCCAGCGCTTGACCTCGACGTCATCGCGGCCGGGGGTATCGGCTTCGTGCTTCATGGCGTTCAGGCGAAACGCCAGGTCCTGCTCGGGCAGGTACTGGTTGATGTCCAGGGTATTGCGCCACAGTTGGTCGGTGCCCATGGTGACGCTGCCGGCGATGAAGTCTTCGGCCTTGGCAGCCTTGCTCACGAGGTTGATCGAGCCACCCGTGGAGCCCCTGCCGTTGTAGGCCGAGCCCGGCCCTTTGACGATCTCGACCGACTCCACGTTGAAAGCCTCGTGGGACATGCGGCCCAGGTCGCGCAGGCCGTCGATCTGGATATCGGTACTGGCTTCGAAACCGCGGATGAACGGCCGGTCGCCCAGTGGCGTGCCGCCCTCGCCTGCGCCCAGGGTGATGCCTGGGGTGGTACGCAGCACGTCGGTCAGCGAGGTGGCGCCGCGCTCCTTGATCAAGGCTTCGTTGATGATGGTGATCGACTTGGGCACTTCGCGCAGCGGTGCGGTGAACTTCGGCGACGACATTTCATCCACTTTGAACGTCTCGGCCTGATGAACACCTTTTACATCGGTCGCCTCCAGTTCAAGGATCGAGCCCGGCTTGGTTTTGCCGGCATCGGCGGTTTGCGCCAGGCTCGCGGTCGAACAGGATGCCAGGGCCAGGCCGAGGGCCGTATAAAGATGTGGGGATTCCGCGCGGCGGGTTGTTGGAGTGCTTGCCATTTGATTGCCATCACCTATGAAATGATGCGCAATCCTATTTGCGATAATTTATTGAACAAAGTGCATTTACAAAATTTACGCCAAGTAACTATATATTTCACAATTAAAGTTAATTAAGTTTAGTTACATATATTTAGTTACACTTTTCGTCATATATCAGTGCAGTAAGGCAAGGCTTTCATCGCCTTGCCGCCCTGGGTATTCAGCTACCGATCCCAACGCAGGTGGGCCTGAGCAGCGACGCTGGTTGTCGATAGCGGGCTCTGACACACTGCCCCGCTCACCCAACACTCTCGCGAGGCCGCCTGGTGTCGTCACGCCCTTCCCCCTCCGAGCGCATGCCCGCGCTGGTAGAAGCCAGGCAGCTGGGGCGAGCCAATGCCTCTGGGCAGGCGCCCTTGCTTGCACCTGCCGACTTCAGCCTGTGCGCCGGTGACCGCGTGGCGATCAGCGGCCATTCCGGCGCGGGCAAAAGCGTGTTCCTGCGCTTGCTGGCGCTGCTCGACTCGCCCAGCAGCGGCGAAATCTTCTGGATGGGCAGCCCCGTCACGGCCCAGGCGATCACCCGCTACCGTTCATGCGTGTGCTACCTGGCCCAGCGCCCTGCCCTGGTGGACGGCAGCGTCAGGGATAACCTGCAGTTGCCGTTCACCTTGAAAGCCCTGCGCCCGCGCACTTTCGACATCGACGCGGCGAATCAGCTGCTGGGCCTGGCTGGCAAGCCGAAAGGTTTCGTCGACAAAGCGGCCAGCGACCTGTCGGGCGGAGAAGCGCAGATCGTTGCCTTGATCCGCGTACTGCTCATGCAGCCGCAAGTCATCCTGTTCGATGAACCCACGTCCGCCCTTGATCCGCAGTCGGCGGCGGCCGTGGAAACCTTGGTGATGAACTGGTTCAATGCCGCGAGCCAGCAGCGTGCCTACGTCTGGGTCTCGCATGATCATGCGCAGGCGCAAAGGATGAGTAGCCGCCAGCTGACCCTGCAACAAGGCGCCCTGCTTGCCGAGTACCGCACATGAACTACCAGAGCCTGTCCTATGCCGATCTGGCGATCGCCTCGACGCTGATACTGATCAACGGCGTGCTGTCGCTGTTGTTGAAGCTACAGCTGGAGCGCCAGTTGCTTCTGGCTGCCGTGCGCACCGTGGTCCAGCTCCTGGCCATTGGCTACGTGCTGGGTTGGGTGTTCCACTTTGCCCAATGGTATGTGGTACTGCCCTTGGTCCTGGCCATGACCCTGGTCGCCGGGCACGCGGCCGCCGGGCGAGGCAAACACCGCCATCACGGCCTGCTCACCGACAGCGTCGTTTCGGTCTGGCTGAGCTCCTGGCTGGTGACGGCCGTCGGCCTGTTCGTGGTGCTGCGGATCCGCCCCTGGTACGAACCCCAGTACGCCATTCCGATCCTCGGCATGATCCTCGGCAACACCCTCACAGCGGTGTCCCTGGGCATCGACCGCATGACCCGGGAACTCAGTAGCACCCGCGCCGTGGTGGAGATGATCCTGGCCTTGGGCGGGACCCGCTGGGAGGCGGCCCGGGCCGCCGCCGCACAGGCGGTGAAGGCCGGCATGATGCCAACCCTGAACCAGATGACGGTGGTTGGCATCGTAAGCCTGCCGGGCATGATGACCGGCCAGATCCTTGCTGGGCAAAGCCCCGCCGAGGCCGTGCGCTACCAGATCGTGATCATGTTCCTGATCGCCGCGGCATCAGCGCTCGGCACGGTTTGCGCGGTACTGCTGACATTCAATCGGCTGTTCTCGCCGGCCCATCAGTTCATGCTGCACAGGCTCTTACCCAGGCCCTGAGCACCGCGTTCAGCCACGACGCAGGCGCTGTGGGTCAACCTGCTCCTGCGCAGGAAGCGGCAGCAGCCGCAACCACAGGTCACGCCGTGCCAGCACCTGGGCCTGCAGGCTCACCTGCGCAGGCAGCGTACCGGCGTACAGCGCCCGCAGATGCACCAGTTCCAACCCGCTGACATCCACCAGCCATTGGCTTACCAACGCCGGGCAAGGGCGCCCCTGCAACGCCCGGTGCAGGTAAGGCAACGCCACCCGCATGCGTGGGTGGCAACGTTGCACATAACGCTCAAGGTTGCGCCCCCGCGCCTCGAACGGCGTGAGCAGCAGGCAGACCAGTTGCTCTTCGCTCACCCCATAGGCCTGGGCAAAGCTGGCTTGCGCCTGCAAGCTGTATTCCTCCGGCCAGGCCAACTGGCTCTGGCCCAGACGCTGCAACAACCCCTGCACGCCCTCGCGATAGCCAAGCAGGCTCACGTACTGCCCATGCAACCCATGCAGATGCGCCAGCGCCAGCGGGTCAAACAGCCCAGCCGGCCCCTGCAGTTGACACGGCAGCACCTCGCGGCGGCCCAGCATGTGTTCCAGCGAGGCCCCATCGTCCAGTTGCAGCAGGTCATCCACCGCGACCACACGCAGGGGGCGTAGAGCCTGGGGTGGCAGTGCAGCCTGCACTGACGGCGCAGGGTCGGCCAACCTGTAGCGCAGTTGTGCCAGGTGCTGTGTCAATACACGTGCACACTGTGGCAGGGCCGATGGTGAAGCATCGCAGGCCTGGCTCAGGCAGCGCCGGGCCCAGGCCAGCAGACGGCGGCGCTGTCCGGCCGGCACCACCGTGACCAGAGCATCGACACCACCCTCTGGGTCCGCGCCGGTCAGCGCCTGGCTCAGCTCCTCTGCCAGCATCAGATAAGCCTGCCCCCCGAGCAGTGCATCGGGCTGCCCGCCACACAAATGACCAAACAGCAGCCAGGCCTTGCCGGCATCGCCCAACTGCCCGTCGCCACTGGGTTCGCCGGCAATGAACGGCTCCAGTCGCTCACCGTCGCTGAGCAGCAGTTCCACCCGTGGGTCGTCATGCAGGAACAAGGCACTGAAGCAGCGCTCATGGCTGGCCAGCGTCGCGCGATCCAGCCCAGGCGACCTGGCAACAAGCACACGCAGGCGGAAGGTTGCATGGTGGCGAAGGGCGATGCTCAATTGCGCCGCGCGCAGGTAGGCGAGCAAATGGGCGCTGCGCTGGTCGCCACCGTGCAACAGCACCAGACGCAGATCAGCGATCTGCGCATGGCCGCCAGCGATCACCAGCAACCGTTGCATCAACAGCTGAATGGAAGCGCGCTGCGCCTGGTTCAAATGTTCGAAGATACGTTGCAATACTTGTTGATAAACATAGTGCATGGCCTGGTCATGGGTATTGTTCATGTAATCACTCCATCTTTCTGATCGGATCAGATCCAAAAGCAGAGTTTGGCAGATGAATAAAACCCCGATCTTGAAGGAAATTTCCTAAAAACAGGAAAGACAAGAGAGTATTAATACCTCGGTGATTGTCGCTGCGCAGGCTATAACCCAGTGCCACTGCACCCTGTGGTCACTGTCATTGATCTGACACACACATGCTGACAAGTCGAAACATAAAAATCATGAATAACCCGGACAAAGAACACATTATTGAAGTTGCAACGAATTAACTAGCAACATCCACTACGACATCAGCAAGCCATCCTAAATTGCCGTAGGACACATCCGAAAAAAAGCCCGAGGCATTGCTCGGGCTTTTTTCATGATGGCGACAGTCGCTGGCGATCAACTCACCGCCATGTCCAACACCACACGCCCCCCACACGGACATTCGTCCATGTGGCGATGGGCCGCGACCACTTGGTCGAACGGATACACCTTGATGATCTGCGGGGTCAGCAGTTGGTCGGCGGTGAACTGGTTGATGTCACGCAACGCCCGCTGCAGGGCAACCTGGTCCTGGGCGATGCCCAACTCCGGCTTGCCGGTGAAGTTGCCGATGCAGTGCACATGGAACTGGATGTTCTTCTGGAACGCCGCGCAAGCCGGGAACGGCGTCTGGTTGCCACCCTGCAGGCCATACAGCACCAGGCTGCCGCGCGGCGCCAGCACGTCGCCGAGCAGCGACATCTGCGGCCCACCCATGCCGTCGAGAACCATGTCCACGCCACGGCCGTTGGTGTACTTGCCGACCTGCAGCACCAGGTCCTGCTCTTCGGTGACGATCACCTTGTCCGCGCCCAGGCCGAGCAGGTATTCACGCTGCTCCGGCTCCTTGGTGGCGGCGAACACCTTCAGCCCCAGGGCCTTGCCCAACTGCACGAAAGCCGGCCCTGCGCAGTGGCTGGCATCGGTGACCAGCGCGGTCTGGCCGGCCTTGGCCCGGGCCAGGTCGACATAGGCGAAATACGCGATCAGCAGCGGCGTGTAGTGCACGCTGGCTTCGATCGGGGTCAGCACATCGGGGTAACGGGTGATGGCGCTGCGCGGCAGCACGATCACATCGCCATAGACAGGGTGATCATTGGGGCTGGTGGCCGGGAAGCTGGCGACCCGGTCGCCTACCGCAATGTCGTCCACCCCTTCGCCAACCGCCATGACCACACCGGCCATTTCATGGCCGATGCCCGCCGGCAGGCGTGCCTGGGAAGGTGCCAGGTTCTGCCGCCAGAGCACGTCGTACCAGCTGATGCCGATCGCCTCGACGCGCACCTGCACCTCGCCGGCCGCCGGGGACGGTTCGGCCTGCTCCTCGCAACGGAGCACATCGGCCTGACCGAACTTATGGAAACGGATCATGCGGGACATCGCATACCTCGCCTGTGTGAATCTCGTATTACCACGGACTTTATCCGGGCTTTGCGCTTTGGGCCATCAGTGGCCGTTAATAGTCGACATGCCTGTCATTGATTGGGCCCCAGGCAAATCTGCGCATTGGCTCCCACAAATCGGTGCAGGGTAACAGCCTTTGGCCTTAAGATTCACCCCTGCCCCACTGACTGGCGAGCCGCATCGAATGAATCGTAACGACTTGCGTCGCGTAGACCTCAACCTGCTGATCGTGTTCGAAACCCTGATGCACGAACGCAGCGTGACCCGCGCCGCCGAAAAGCTGTTCCTCGGCCAGCCGGCCATCAGCGCTGCGCTGTCGCGCCTGCGCAGCCTGTTCGACGACCCGCTGTTCGTGCGCACCGGCCGCAGCATGGAGCCGTCGGCCCGCGCCCACGAAATCTTCGCCCTGCTCTCGCCAGCCCTGGACTCGATCTCCACTGCGGTCAGCCGCGCCGCCGAATTCGACCCGGCCACCAGCAATGCGGTGTTCCGCATCGGCCTGTCCGACGACGCCGAGTTCGCCCTGCTGCCGCAACTGCTCAAGCGTATCCGCGCCGAGGCCCCCGGCATTGTGCTGGTTGTTCGAAGGGTCAATTACCTGCTCATGCCGACGCTGCTGGCATCGGGTGAAATCTCGGTGGGCGTGAGCTACACCAGTGACCTGCCGGCCAACGCCAAGCGCAAGGTGCTGCGCCGCAGCATGCCCAAGTTGCTGCGCGCCGACAGCATGCCCGGCAGCATCAGCCTCGACGATTTCTGCGCCCGGCCCCATGCGTTGGTGTCGTTTGCCGGCGACTTGTCCGGTTTCATCGATGAAGCGCTGGACGAAATCGGCCGCAAGCGCCATGTGGTGCTGGCGGTACCGCAGTTCAACGGGCTGGGGAGTTTGCTGGCGGGGACCGATATCGTCGCCACGGTGCCGGACTACACCGCGGATGCGCTCACTGCCGCTGGCGGGTTGAGGGCTGAGGACCTGCCACTGCCAGTGCGCAGTTTCGAGTTGCACATGGCTTGGCGCGGGGCGCAGGACAATGACCCTGCGGAGCGCTGGCTCAGGTCGCGGATACAGATGTTCTTCGGCAGCGACGAGAACATGTAAAGACAACATGGGCGTATTCGAGTAACGCAGGTTGACGCCACTAAATGGCGATCCATCACGTGCAAGCCTGCTCGAACGAACCGTGTCATCGACATCGTGGGATTCACCCGCCATATGCAGCGGCAGCCAAAGGCGCAGCGCTCGAAGCCTGGCAACAACCTGGCCAAGCGCCATGTGGTCTTCAAGGTCACTCAGGCGAGTACTTTTCCGACGCGTTACTGCCCGGTATCGCCGAATCATGCTCCCCCCTCTGCTGATAATGCTTTCGCAGCGCATGCCGCTCGGCCGGCCCCATGGCACCTCGGCGCTCCCTCATGCGGTGGCGGCCCGCGACGCCGGCAAAGCTCCAGGTTTTTCGCACCCATGCGCTGCTGTTGTTCACCCGCTAAATGTTTGCCCGGAGGTCCTTCAGGCACCTGGTCCGAAAACCCGCGAATATTTGCAGTGCGCTGACCGCCTGCCCAGTCACAACTGCACACAGACCTTCCTGTGTTCGACCAGAGGTAAGCCATCATGGCTAACAATCAAGGCAAGGGCGGCGATCAAACCCGTAGCACCAACACCAACGGAGGCAACGCCGGTCAGCAAGGGGGACAGGGCTCGGCTGGCGACATGACTGACCGGCAGAAAGGCGGCCAGCGGCCTGAAGACACGACCGACAAGGATTGGGCGCATTCCCAGGATACCGGGCGACAAGGCGGGCAATCGGTGGAGCGGCCTGACGAAAGGGAAAACCTTTCCGACACTGGAAAAGCCGGTGGCCAACAGCGCGACCAAGGCCCGGACATAGACAAGGAACGCTGATTCCGAAGCGGTCCAACCAGGGCGACAAACGTTCGCCCTGGGGATCGCATTGAACAGCTCCTGTACCGGTGGATTGGAAGGCAGCTAAAGCCCTTTACGAGGAGTCAGAACATGATCGACCCCGATCTTCCAGATCCGTATGTCGATGAGGTGCCGCTCGATCCCGGCGAACAGCTACCCACACCTGCCCCGGAGCAAGAGGGACCCGACTGGCCGGAGGGCCAGGTGCCACCAGAGGAACAATCCGACGGATGACAAAACCCGTCCCAGCGCCACTCGTCAATCCTGCTGAACCCTCTCGTTCCCCTGCCAGTCGCTACTGATGAGTACTTGAACACAGGGGGCTATGGTGAGCGAGATCCGTATTGGTATTGCCGGTTGGTGCTGTGGCCCTTGGCGCAAGGACTTCGACCCTGAGGGGCTACGCCAGGACGACGAGTTGGTGACCGAGCCAGGGGTCGAGCCGCAGGAGCCACTATGAACGGAACCCTGCCTGCCCCACGCTGCATCATTGACAAGGTGACTGGCGTGCACCACCTGACGGTGCTGACCCTCAATGTGCACAAGGGCTTCACCCTGTTCAACCGCCGTTTCATCCTGCCGGAGTTGCGCGAGGCGGTACGCACAACCGGGGCTGACCTGGTGTTCCTGCAGGAGGTGCATGGCAGCCACCAAAGGCATGCCGAACGCCATCCGACCTGGCCGACGGCACCTCAATATGAATTCCTCGCCGACAGCATGTGGCCGCAGTTCGCCTACGGGCGCAATGCGGTCTACCCCCATGGCGACCATGGCAACGCCCTGCTGTCCAAGTTTCCAATTCGCGCCCAAGACAATCTCGACGTTTCGATCCACGGCAACGAGGAACGCGGCCTGCTGCACTGCCTGCTCGAAGTGCCCGGCCATGAGCAGGTGCACGCAATCTGCGTACACCTGGGCCTGCGCGAAGACCATCGTCAGCGTCAGGTCGGCCTGCTGCTGACGTTGCTTGACAGCCTGCCGCCGGACGAGCCGGTCATCGTCGCCGGCGATTTCAACGACTGGCGTCTGAAAGCGGATGCGCGGCTTTCGGGCCACCTGGTCGAGGCCTTCGGCAAGCCGGCACGTAGCTTTCCCGCCCGCCTGCCATTGCTGCGCCTGGACCGCATCTACCTGCGCAATGCACAAGCTTGCCAGGCACGGGTGTTGTCCAGATACCCCTGGTCACACCTCTCCGACCATGCCCCGCTGGTGGCGCAGGTGACGCTATGAAACAGCCCTGGTGCGACGGCAACCACGTCGAGTTGCTGATAAACGGCGAGCAGTACTACCCGCGCGTGTTCGAGGCCATGGCCCAGGCACGCGAGGAAATTCTCCTGGAAACCTTCATCATCTACGACGACAAGGTCGGCCAACCCTTGCGCCAAGCCCTGATCGACGCCGCTCGGCGCGGGGTACGGGTCGAGGTGGCAGTGGACGGCTATGGTACAGCGGACCTGCCCGACGATTTCATCTCCTCGATGACCGAGGCCGGGGTGCGTTTCCATTCGTTCGACCCACAACCACGGCTGGCCGGCATGCGCACCAACCTGTTCCGCCGCCTGCACCGCAAGATCCTGGTGATCGACGGGAAGCGTGCCTTCATCGGTGGCATCAACTACAGCGCCGACCACCTTGGCGACTTCGGCCCGCAGGCCAAACAGGACTATGCGGTGGAGGTCGTCGGGCCGGTGGTGGCCCAGGTGCACGCCGCCACCTGCCGGATGCTCGCGCCGGTGCTGGAAACCGCCAACCGGGTCGAACCGACCAGGGCCGCCGGCTCGGCCAGGGCCCTGCTGGTGGAGCGCGACAACTGTCACCATCGTAACGACATCGAGGTCTGTTACCTGCAAGCCATCCGCGAGGCCAGGCAACGCATCGTAGTCGCCAACGCCTACTTCTTCCCTGGCTACCGCCTGCTGCGCGAACTGCGCAACGCCGCCCGGCGCGGGGTCGAGGTGACGCTGATCCTTCAGGGGCAACCAGACATGCGCTGGGTACGCGCGCTCTCGCGGCTGCTCTACAACTACCTGCTGCGCGACGACGTGCGCATCCACGAGTATTGCCAGCGCCCGCTACACGGCAAGGTGGCGTTGGTGGACAACGATTGGTCCACCGTAGGCTCGAGCAACCTCGACCCGCTGAGCCTGTCGTTCAACCTCGAGGCCAACCTGCTGATACGCGACCGTGCGTTCAACGAATACCTGTACCAGCACTTGAGCGACTTGAGCCGCGATCACTGCAAGAGCGTGACGCTGGAGCGCATGGTGCGCGGCTACTGGTGGCGCGCACCGCTGATCTTCCTGGGGTTCCACATCACTCGCTATTTCCCGCGTATCGCCGGCTGGTTCCCGGCGCACCGGCAGCGCCTGCAGTCGCTGCAAACCGACAGCGAGGCCCCGGCCGACTACCACGGGGGCAAGACCTGATGGCCACGCCACGCTGGAAGACCTGGGGCAAACGCCTGCTGACCGTGCTGTTCCTGATGCTGATCCCGGTACTGCTGTTCACCCTGGCGCGTAACCTGGACTGGAACGAAGTCCGCCATTCGCTGCTGGCCTACCGGCCCTCGACCCTGGCCATGGGGTTGCTGCTGGCCCTGTGCAGCTACCTGGTATTCGCCAGCTACGACCTGCTCGCCCGCGCCTACACCGGCCACCACCTGCCGGCTCGCCAGGTACTGCCAGTAGCGTTCGTCTGCTACGCGTTCAACCTCAATTTCACCACCTGGGTCGGTGGCGTGGCCCTGCGCTATCGCCTGTACAGCAGGCTGGGCCTGGATACCGCAACCATCACCCGCATTCTCACCCTGGGCCTGCTGACCAACTGGATGGGCTATCTGCTGCTGGCCGGCACAGTATTCGCCTTGGGCTTGGTCAAGCTCCCAGAAAGCTGGGTGGTGGGTGCAGGCGGCCTGCGCCTGATCGGCGTGCTGATGGTGGCAGTTGCCTTGGCCTACCTGCTCGCCTGCGCCTTCGCCAGGCGGCGCACCTGGGACCTGCGCGGGCACGAAGTCACCCTGCCGAGCCTGCGTCTGGCGTTGTGCCAGGTGGCCTTGGGCGCAAGCAACTGGGCGCTGATGGCAGCGCTGATCCACCTGCTGCTGCCATCTGAGCTGTTCTATCCCTCGGTGCTGGGTGTGTTGCTGATCAGCTGCGTGGCAGGCGTAGTCGCCCATATCCCCGCAGGGCTCGGCGTGCTGGAGGCGGTGTTCCTCGCCCTGCTCCACGGCCAGCTCGGCCAAGGCACGCTGGTCGCCGCACTGCTGGGCTATCGAATGTTGTACTACCTGATTCCACTGCTGTTGGCGGTGGTTACCTACCTGGTCCTCGAGAAGCGCGCCAAGGCCTTGCGCCAACAGGCCGGGCCGGCCCTCGACAAGCGCTGATGGGCCATAGAGCCCGGGAGGTACATCATGCGAATCTTTCTGTGTATGGGACTGCTGGGCACCTTGGCCAGCGGGCAGGTGCAGCAGCACACCTGCTACAGCTACGGCAACATGCCCACCGAAGCGATCGCCGGCGCCCAAACGAGGCACGCTCAGCGCTGTGCCGTTGCCGTTGCCGTTGCCGTTGCCGTTGCCGTTGCCGTTGCCGTTGCCGTTGCCGATCAAGAGTTTAGCGCCATAGCCCG